>DCHL01000128.1 GCA_002317595.1 Lachnospiraceae bacterium UBA1753
TGATGTATCCCGAATGTAGGGTGAAATCCTGCGGCGACTAGGCTTCTAGCAATATAACTTCTTACAACTGCATATCCATAATTCAATCTGCTATTTACCGGATCATCTCCTCGTCGATTTAATCCTTCGTGGTAATATGTGAAATACTCTTTTGCCGATAAAGCCTCAGTAATATCTATATTTTCAGCAGTCATATTATCTAAATATTTACTTATGTTTTCTGAACCTTCCATACCCATAATAGATAACGCTCTGGCCTGGTTGCTTATTTTTCGATTTATAATCTGAAGCCATAAATCTAGATATACATCTTTACCTTGAGAAACCTGTGCATGCATTAACTTCGACTGTCTTGCATGCCCTTCAAATGGAAGCACAATTGACGTTGGTAAATATTTTTCATCTAAAGTCATAAGCGAAACCTTATTTTGACTTAGTATTGATAAATCCATGGTTGATAGCCTTATGTTGGCTCCATGAACCATTATTTGACTTAAATCTTCGATTGGAATCAAAATGGTACCAGCATCAGATGTTATCTCTAACTGTCCTTCTTTTATATGTATTTCACATGCAGTACTTATTTCAAGTGTTCTATATCCCATTATTTATCCAATCCAATTACTATTATATCATTTGAAACATCTTTAGCGCATTCACTATTGCCTCTTCCTTCTCCTGCGGACATTGTGGTTGTTTTGAACCTTCTGATCTTGGCTTATTGAAATTATCTCTCTCAATAATTCCATATTTAGCTTTCACCTGTGCAATATTAAGGCTACTTACCTTCATTCCACCATTATTTTCAGCAACATACTTCTTTATCTTATCATAAGTTGCCTTGGTCTCAGCAGATGTACTCTCTAACTCAGCTACATCCACATCTACATCTATATAATCATCCGGCTTCTGACGAAGTTGGGAAAGAAGAACAACCGTCTCCACATGAACGCTGTGGGGGAACATGTCGCAGGGCCGAACTTTCTTTAACTCATATCCATGCGCTGTCAGGTACTTGACATCCCTTGCAAGGGTTGCGCTGTCACAGCTCACATATACTATTTTCTCCGGGGCCATAGATACCATGACCTCAAGGGAGCGCTCATCCATGCCCTTTCTTGGGGGATCAGTGATGATCACGTCGGCGCGAATGGAATTCCTGTTTGCCGGCATATATTCCTCAGCCGGAGCGCAGATGAATTCTGCCTCGGAGATTCCATTCCGAACGGCGTTCTCTTTTGCATTCTCAATAGCAGCCGGTACGATTTCTATTCCATGGACCCTGCACTCGCCCGCTGCCTTCTTCTTCATCTCCTGGGCTACCGCAAGAGTAATGGTCCCAATGCCGCAGCACACATCCCAGACTTCCTCGCCACCCGTAAGATCAGCAAACTCGATGGCCGTTCCGTACAGTTTCTCCGTCTGGACAGGATTCACCTGATAGAAGCTGAGCGGTGAAATCTTAAAGGACAGTCCCATCAGCACATCCTCGATGGTCTCCGTTCCCTTGAGCACCTTGCACTTTCTTCCCAGGATGACATTCGTATTGTCCCTGTTCTCGTTGAGCTGCAGCGATGTCACCGCAGGCATTCCCTCGGCAAAAATTAACTCGGCAAGTCTCTTCCATCTGCCATTACTCACATCAGCCTTATCAATCTCACAGTTGACCACTAATACCACCATGGTCTGACCTGTTGCAAAGCCATCTCTTATAAGCACATGGCGCACAAGTCCCTTGCCTGTCTTCTCATCAAAGGGCCAAGCGCCGCACTCTTCCATCCATACTTTCACTGCAGATAGAATCTTCTCATGGTGCTCTGGCCCAATCAGACAGTTATCACAGGGAATTACAGAATGTGTCCTTCCTGCATAGAAGCCTATGGCAATTCTGCCATCCTTGTCTCTTCCGACAGGGTACTGAGCCTTGTTCCTGTAATGCCAGGGCTTCTCCATGCCAATGATGGGCTCAAATATTTTTTCCAGGTAGTCCTTGTCGACTCCGCCAATCCTGACGAGATTGTTGATGACCTTCTGCTCCTTGAACCTTAATTGCCTTTCGTAGCTCATTGCCTGAATCTGACAGCCGCCGCAGGGCCTCGCGATAGGACAGGGCGGATTAATCCTGTCTTCAGAGGGCGTAATGATTTCCATAAGCCTTGCGTAGGCATAGTTCTTCTTTGCCTTGATTATCTTGGCCTTCACTTCATCGCCTACAATGGCATCCTTTATGAAAAAGGGGAAACCATCAGCCTTGCCGATGCCCTCCCCCTCACTTGTCATATCTATTATCTTTACGGTTACGAGATCGTCCTTTTTATACATCTCTTTCCCTTCATTATCAGTAGTGCGCACTCTTAATATGGTGCCTGTAATTCCTATTCATTCGCCGGACTTGTCTTTCTGATATTGCTGTCGAGGAACTTATTGAATCCAAGCCAGCCCTCATTCATGGTGGCGCTTCCAGCCTCAAGTGCTTCTCTCATGGTCTCAAGCTTTGCATCTGTGTTATCAGCAAAGTTAAGTGCAATGGCCTCAGCAATGGCAGGCTTCTTTGGAGAACCGAACTCAAGCTCACCATGGTGGGCGAGAATACAGTGGCTCAGCTCGCTGAGTGTCTTCTCCGGGAATCCCTCCACCTTAGCAGCATACTGCCTCACCATCTCATATCCCATCACAATGTGGCCGAGAAGCTGTCCATCATCTGTATAATCATTTTCAGGGAAGGTTGAGAGTTCCCTCACCTTTCCGATGTCATGGCACATTGCAGCAGCCACAAGAAGGTCCCTGTTGAGGTATGAATATGTAGTTGCAAGATACTCACACATTCTTGTCACATGATAGGTGTGTTCAAGCAATCCGCCCACAAATCCGTGATGGACTGTCTTAGCGGCAGAACTGTTCTTGAATCTCGCAATGAACTCCTCATCATGGATAAAAATATTCTCTGTGAGTTCCTTGAGATATGGATCCTTCATCTTCGTAATGAATGCAGTGAGTGCGCTGTACATCTGTTCAATGTCGAATCTGCTGACAGGCAGGTAGTCCGCCGGATCATACTCTCCCTCGGAGCACTTTCTAACCCTCTTAATGTTTACCTGGAAGGAACCATTGTAGACAATCACCTCGCCCATGATATCGATATAGTCAAACTTGTCGAAATCGTCGATGCCATGGTCATTAGGATCCCAGATCTTACAGTCAGCAATGCCAGTCTTGTCCTGGATTGTGACGTTCATATAGTTCTTTCCATTCTTTGTAGAGGCATTCTGAACATTCTTGCAAAGATATATTCCGGATACTCTGTCTCCATCCTTAAACTGCTCGATGTACTTCATCACTTTTATTCCCTTCAAATCAGTCAGATTTCCGATTCTCGTTCCCATCATTATTTTTTACCAGTCCTACTCCAGTGTTCCAAGTGTCACATCAAAAGTCATTTCCACATACTCGCCTCTGGCAAAACGCTTTATTGTTACTACAGTATCATCTCCGGGCTGTGCGTAATTCATCGCCGCCCTAAAATCTGAATAGCTCTTTATCAGAGTCGTTCCAATCATCGTGATGACATCTCCGCTCTGGATTCCGCACTCCATGGCTGGCGACCCAAGCGCTATCTCTGTGACATATGCTCCTTCAGGAATACCGTATTCTTCCCGCTCTGCCGGAGTAACTTCCACTCCATAGATTCCAAGACAAGCCTTATCACGGCCATTCGACATGCGCTCTATCACACCCTTGATATCACTGATTCCGTAAGCAGAGATAAGGTTCTGTGCCTCAGAATTGACATGATCCTGGGTAATAACTCCCACTACCTCTCCGTCGAGGTTAATGAGGATGCCACTTGCTATTGAACTTCCGTACATATCAGTAGTAAGCATATGCACGCTTGTATCCTTAACCGCAATCTCCTGAGTTGACGAGGTTACGATTCCGTAGGCAACAGAGCCGGCAACTCCCGCCGGAGAACCGATTGCGATAACATTTTTTCCCAGCAAGGTCGTACCCGCTGATGTTCCAAGCCTTGCTGTCGTAACCTTATCAAGGGCTCCCTCTGCTATATCGTCAAGCTGAACTCCTATTATTGCAAGGTCTGTGTTAGGATCGCTCTTCTTGAGCTTCGCATCCGACACACTTCCATCAGGGAAGAAAACCCGAATGTTGTTTACACCGTCAAGAAGGGCATTATCCACCAGAATGAGCAGTTCCTTGCGGTTGTTTGCAATCACGACTCCATATCCGACATTGGAATTCTCGTATGTATTCTCAAACCAGTCAGTGTCTGATTCAACTCCGCTTACCTGAAGAAGGCAGCTTGATGATGTCTGTGCAATATCATACAGAGAAGAATACAGCTGCTTATAATCACCGATTGTGAGGTCAACCTTCTCAACGATATTGTTGATGTTGTTAATGACTGGCTGCTCGTCAGTTTTTTCTGAGTCCTCTGTAGAACCGTCTGCTTCGGCTGCCTTTTCTCCATCCTCGGCAGGTGCCTCTTCTGGCTCTTCCTTCTTTTCTATCTCAGACTCGTCATCGATATGGACTTCCTCGGCTCCATCCTCAAGAGTCACCTCAGTTTCAGGCTCTTCTTCAATTTTGACCTGTTCAGGGTCATGGTCATACAGCACGTCTTCTAGATGGTGAATGCAGAACATGAATGTCACAGCAGCAACCACACCAAAAATCAGGGCCAGAACTACCGCTATGCCCATTCTCATGCCAAGTCTCTTCTTGTTAATCGGTTTTTCCTTTATTGTCTCTTTGATAAAACTGAATTCCTTTTCTGTCTTATTCTCTACTGCATCATTTTCGATCTTATCGCTCATAAGCCTTCTCCATCTGCCGTTAATCTTCGAATTTCTTAGACTTTGCAACAGTAAAAATGAATTCCGTACCCACTCCTTCAGTGGATATGACGTTAATGTTCTCTTCGTGTGCCTGGATTATTTCCTTAGTAATTGCAAGGCCAAGACCTGTACCCTTTTTGTCCTTTCCTCGCGACAGGTCCGACTTATAGAACCTGTCAAACACCAGCCCTACGGATTCCTTGGGAATTCCAATACCGGAATCCTTCACGGACACAAACACCTTGTCTTTTTTCTCAGTAGTCTCTATCTTGATTACTGAGCTGTCATGACTGAACTTGATTGCATTGTCCAGCAGATTGTAAAGCACCTGCTGTATCTTGCCTTTATCAGCTCTAACGAACATCCTCTCCCCCGTGAGAACAAGTTCGATTGAGATTCTTTTCTTTGTACACGTACCCTCAAAGGTCTCGCAGGTCTTCTTTATCATGTCATTGATATCAAAGTCCTTAAGCTCCAACAGAATACCCTTCACATTCAGGTTGTTGAGCTGGAGCAGTGAGTTAGTGAGTTTTGTCAAACGCTCCGTCTCATTCAGTACAATTCCGATGTACTTTTCATAAAGTTCAGGCGGAATTGTTCCATCCTTCATTGCTTCCAGGTAGCCTCTGATCGAAGTCAGCGGGGACCTGAAATCGTGAGATACGTTAGCGATGAATTTTTTCTGGTTATCTTCTGACCTTGCAATCTCTGAAGCCATGTACTCAAGAGTTCCGGCCAGGTATCCAATCTCATCGTTCTTACTTATTTCAAGCTTATGGTCGTAATTTCCCTTCGCGTATTCCTCCGTGGCAGTTGTAATCTGGCGGAGCGGGATGTATACCATCTCCGAGAAAACAACAAGAATAAGAAGCGATAACAGTACAATGATCAACATCGTTATATAACAGATGGTCATGATGCTGTCCCTTGATGCCAGGATGGAACTCATAGGTGAGTGCACCACCACATATCCTCTTACTGAGAAATTCTGCGTTATGGGTGCAAATACACTCAGTGTCTCCTCTGTAAAGCATCCGAAGAAATCACCGGTCATATAGTACCTATTGTTCTGAGCCGGGTTGAAGTCTGAAATCAACGTATCAGACATCTTCGAATACGGTTCCCTGGTGTTAAGTACAACCTTCCCCGAGGAATCGATAATCCAGATTGGACAGTCGATGTATGTATCAACTGCACTGAGCTGCGTCCACGCATTATCCGGGGTTATTTTTCCCGAGTAAATCTGTCTTGCGTAGGAATTGGCCAGGATGGAGGCCTCTCTGTAGAGGGTATCCGCCTTTTCACTGACCAGCTGCTTCCTTGTCAGGTTGGAGGTGAATGTACTTACCGCCACAAACGAGAGGATTGCAAACACCACATATGCCACTATGAACTTATAATAGAGCGTGCGGTGCATCTTCATGCAGGTTACTCCTTAAACTTAGCTATGGTCACTCCGGCATCGCCTTCGCCATATTCAGCAAGTCTATATTCAGAGATATATGGCGACTTGCGAAGGTGCTGATGGACTGCTGCCCTCAGTGCTCCCGTTCCTTTTCCATGAACAATCCTTACCTGTGCTATGCGTGACAGGTATGCATCATCTAAAAATTTATCGAGCTCAACTAACGCCTCATCTACTGTCATCCCGATAAGCTTGACCTCAGAGGTTGCGGTGGATGCCTTTTCCATCTTCATCTTGCTGATACCGCTCTTATTCTTACCAAAGGCACCAGGTGTCCCACTCTTCTTTCTTGCCAGTACTCCAGGCCCTGTAATGGTCTCCTCCTGCACTTCCTGCAGATCCTTGACGTTTACCTGTGTCTTAAGGATACCGCACTGAACAAAGAGATTTCCCTTCGCATCAGGCAGTGAAGTCACTGTTCCTGTTACATTCATTGAAACCACCCTGACCATATCGCCCTTCTTAATTTTTGATGGGTCTATAGCCTTTTCAGGTTCAACATTTTTCTTCTGCCCCATGCCGGAAGAAGCAGCATTCTTCATGGAATTACGGATTCTCTCGCGATCCTTTTCCATAGCCTTTATTTCATCGATGCTTCCATATTTCTGGAAGTTTCTGATTGTCTCGTCGGCCGTATCCTTGGCCTCCTGCAGGATTGCCCGTGCCTCTGCCTTGGCCTCCTCGATGATTCTGTCCCTGCTGTCTTCAAGTCGCTCAGACTGGCTTCTTGTCTTGTCCTTCATTGACTGCGCCTGGCGCTTGAAGTCCTCGACCTTCTCCCGCTCCTTCTCAAGAGCAATTCTGCTCTTCTCAAGTTCTGCGATGACATCCTCAAAGCTCTTGTCCGAATCATCAAGATTTCTCTTGGCTTCATCGATAATCCCCGCCGGAACACCGAGCTTTCTTGAGATTGCAAAGGCGTTACTCTTTCCGGGAATTCCTATGAGCAGTCTGTAGGTCGGGCTCAGGGTATTCACATCAAACTCGCAGCATCCGTTCTCCACGCCGCTCTCTGTCAGGGCAAAAATCTTTAGCTCTGAATAGTGGGTTGTGGCCATTCCAAGGGCACCCCTGTTGTGAATGTCCCTAAGAATTGCAATGGCAAGTGCCGCTCCCTCTGTGGGGTCAGTTCCTGCACAGAGCTCATCAAACAGACAGAGCGACTTATCGTCTGCATGCTTTAGGATATAGACAATATTTTTCATATGAGACGAGAATGTGGACAGGCTCTGCTCTATCGACTGCTCATCTCCAATATCAGCGTAAACCTCGGTAAACACGGGAAGTTCAGACTGATCCTTGCAGGGAATCTGAAGTCCCGACTGCCCCATAAGGGCAAGAAGTCCGCAGGTTTTAAGGGACACGGTCTTACCACCTGTGTTAGGTCCTGTGATTACAAGCAGGGAATAATCCTCACCAAGCCTGATATCAACCGGAACGACCTTTTTAGGGTCCAGAAGTGGATGCCTCGCCTTGCGCAGGTTAATCCTGTGCTCATCGTTATAAACCGGCCTGCTGCCATTCATGCTTATGGCAAGTCTGCCACGGGCAAAAATGAAATCAAGCTCAGTAAGTGTCTTATAATCAAAAGTCAGATTTTCCGTATGTGGGCGGCAGGCGTTTGATAATTCAGCGAGAACCTTGAGTATCTCCTGCTCCTCCGCCATCATAAGTTCCTTAAGGTCATTGTTCAGCTTCACAACAGACGCCGGCTCGATAAAAAGTGTTGAGCCAGTGGAGGACTGGTCATGAATCATTCCTGGAACCTGGTTCTTGTATTCTGCCTTTACTGGAAGACAGTACCTGTCTCCTCTCATGGTTACAACTGCATCCTGAAGGTAATTCCTGAGGGAGCCGTTTACCAGCTGGTTCATCTGTGTGTGAATCCTGTCACCGGTAATCTTCATCTGCCTGCGCACATTCTTAAGTCCTGAAGAGGCTTCATCTGCCACCTCATCCTCAGACACGATGCAGCGCCTTATCTCTGTACTTACCAAAGTCAATGGCTCAAGCAGTGAAAAAAATTCACTCAGCGAGTCTCTTGTGTCATTTTCCTCTGCATCAGAGAGTCTGTCTTCCCTCTTCCTTCCGTATGCCTTTACCTTCGCGGTAATCTCAAGAAGCGAGGCTATCCTCATGAGATCCTCAATTCCAAGATTGCCACCCACATCAAGGCGCTTTACGGAAGCGAGGATATTTTTTACACCGGAAAATGATACTGAGCCATCCGCAAAAATTCTTGAGACGGCATCCTCCGTCTCCCTCTGCAGGCGCTCAATCTCCGCCAGACTGACAGACGGCGTCAGTGTTTTACATCTGTTTTTTCCATCAGAAGTAGAGGCTTCCTGAGAAAGCCTCTCTGTTATTTTTTCATATTCAAGTATTTGTAATGCTTTGGGATTCATATACTACCTATATGTCTCGAATTTGTATCCGATACCCCACACAGTGCCAATCTTCCAGGCTCTGTGGTCCTTAATCTTCTCTCTGAGTCGCTTGATATGAACGTCGACAGTCCTTGTGTCGCCGACATACTCGTATCCCCAGATGTGGTCAAGAAGCTGTTCTCTTGTAAATACCCTGTTGGGCGAAGCTGCCAGGAAATAGAGAAGCTCAATCTCCTTGGGCGGCATGTCAAGATTCCTGCCCATGTAGGTCACTGAATAATTTGTCAGATTCACTGTGAGGTCAGGATACTCCACGCACTCCACATTCACTCCGCTGGTTACAGGTGTCTCCACTACAGGCTGAGCTACCTGGCTGCATCTTCTGAGCACAGCCTTGGCCCTTGCAATAAGCTCCTTTGAGTCAAAGGGCTTCTCAAGGTAGTCGTCCGCTCCAAGCTCAAGACCCAACACCTTATCAAACACTTCTCCTTTTGCGGAGAGCATGATAATCGGGACCTGTGACTTCGTCCTGATCTCGCGGCACACCTGATATCCATCAATACCTGGAAGCATCAGGTCAAGAATAATTAAATTGGGGTGGAACGAATCAAACTGGAGCAGCGCGCTCTCACCATCGGGCGCAGTCTGCGTCTCGAAACATTCCTTTGTGAAATAGAGCGATATAAGCTCTGCTATATTTTCATCGTCATCTACAATAAGTATTTTCTGCTTATCTGCCATCGTTGTTAATCCTTCCAGGTAAGTCTGTGAAGCTGACCGCAGCTCTCCATCCCCGCAAACTCATTCTGCCTGAGGGCCTCATAGAGAACTATAGCAACGCTGTTGGAGAGATTGAGCGACCTGATTTCCTCATTCATAGGAATTCTGATACAGTCGTCTTCTCTCTCCACCAGTATCTCTTCGGGAATACCCGCACTCTCCTTGCCGAACATAATGAAATCATTATCCCCGTAGGTTACGTCTGTATATTTCTGGTGCGCCTTTGTGGTTGCCAAAAATAACCGAGGTGCATTCTCCAAATCGCTGGTAAATCCATTTTTCTCAAGAAAATCTGCAAAATTCACATACGTGGTAACATCAAGGTCCTTCCAGTAATCCATGCCTGCCCTTTTAAGGGCCTTTTCACTGAGAGAAAAACCGAGAGGCTCGATCAGATGGAGCCTGGTTCCGGTTGCCACGCATGTTCTTCCGATATTTCCAGTATTTGCCGGAATCTCCGGCTGGTGCAATACAATATTCATCCTATTTTGCGGCCCTGAGCCTCTCAACGAATACCTTTAACTTACCGATAGCCAGTTTAAGATTCTCAATAGAATATGCGTAAGAAATTCTGATAAAGCCTTCACCGCAGTCACCGAAAGCTGATCCGGGAACCACTGCCACCTTCTCTTCCATAAGGAACCTTGTACAGAATTCTTCTGACGTCATTCCAAACTCTGCAATGCAGGGGAAAATATAGAAGGCACCGAAGGGCTCAAAGCAGGGGAGGTTCATCTCCTTAAATGCATTTACAAGGAAACGGCGGCGCTGGTTGTACGCCTCCCTCATCTCCTTGACATCATCATCACCATTCTTGATTGCCTCCACTGCAGCATACTGGCTGGTGGTAGGAGCGCACATGATTGCGTACTGGTGAATCTTCGTCATCTGCTCAATGATCACCTTAGGTCCGCAGGCATATCCAAGTCTCCATCCAGTCATGGCATATGACTTGGAGAAACCATTGATGAGGATGGTCCTCTCCTTCATACCTGGAATGCTTGCGATTGACACATGGTCGTCCTTGTATGAGAGCTCTGCATAAATCTCATCAGACATTACATAAATGTCCTTCTCTATGCAGACCTTTGCTATAGCCTCAAGATCCGACTTCTCAAGAATTGCTCCTGTCGGATTGTTGGGGAAGGGAAGCACAAGCACCTTCGTCTTGTCTGTTATTGCATCAAGGAGTTCCTGGGCTGTAAGTCGGAAATCATTCTCATTCTTAAGCTCAATGATAACTGGCTTTGCTCCTGCCAGGATTGCACAGGGCTCATATGATACATACGAGGGCTGTGGAATGAGCACTTCCTCTCCTACGCCTGGATTAATCATGGCACGGAGTCCTACATCAATTGCCTCTGATCCACCAACGGTAATGATTACCTCTGACTTCGGATCATATTTTACTGAAAATCTTCTGTCTAAATACTTACAAATCTCCTCTCTCAGCTCAAGAAGTCCTGAGTTGGAGGTATAAAAGGTCTTTCCCTTCTCGAGGGAATAGATACCCTCATCTCTGATGTGCCAGGGAGTATCGAAATCAGGCTCACCAACACCAAGAGAGATTGCATCGCTCATCTCATTAACAATGTCAAAAAATTTACGGATGCCCGAGGGCTTCATATTTACAACCTGGTCTGCTACAGGGTTTCTCACGGTGTCACCATCATCCTTTCATCTTCATATTTTTTCTCAAGAATTGTTCCATGGTCCTTGTATTTCTTGAGAATGAAGTTTGTCTGTGTACTGATTACTGTATCCAGTGTTGACAGCTTATCTGTTACAAAGGATGATACCTCCTTCAGTGTCCTTCCCTCGAGCATAACCATGAGGTCAAAGCTTCCTGACATGAGATATACTGATGTAACCTCGGGGTATTTATAGATACGCTCTGCAATATCATCAAAGCCCTTGCCTCTCTGAGGTGTAACTCTGACCTCTATCATTGCAGAAACCTTCTCTGCTGCTGTCTTGTCCCAATCAATGATTGTATGGTATCCGCAGATAATTCCATCCGCCTCCATCGCTGCCAGTTCCGCAACTACAGTCGCCTCGTCAACTCCGAGAATAACCGCAAGTTCCTTAAGGTCAACACGGCTGTTCTTCTCAATAAATGTAAGAATCTTTAATCTTGTATCGTTCATTTCTGTCCTTTCCGGCATTCATTGTGCCATTTCATCTGCCTAAACTGGCGTATTATAACCTGATTATTGACGGCCCATCAGTCCTGGGCCTCCTCCGCGGCTGCCTCAGCAGCCTGCTCCGCCGCCGCAATATTCGCTGCATTGGCTGCACTTACAAGCTGCGCCGCAACTGCACTGCAGTAATCGCTGGACTGCGTCCCAATTGCCGCACTCATCGCACCTGTCACATCTCCTCCTGTTCCGTAGGTAACGGTCCTCGGTGATGCCATATACGTACTTGAGTTAAGCTTAACCCTGTCAGTCTCCTGACCATCTTCCTTCACAATCTTCCAGTAGTTGGCTGTATAACCCGTATGCGCAGACTGGCTGGTCCTATATCCCACCGGCTGGCTGGGGTCTGCTATAATCTTCTCACCCTCAGGAACAGTCTCTGAAATCATCTCTGACTCGAATTCAAGCTTCCTGCTTTCAGGTCTTGTCTCCTTACCATAGATGGTGAAGGTTATTTTTTTCTCATCAGTCGTACTTCCCGCAATATAGATGGGGTATTCTGTGCTGTTCGTGAACTTAAAGTCCTTGGACGTTCCCGATATCGCTGCATCCGCAGACAGATCCACATAGCTTACAACCATTGAATGGTTGGAGCGTTCATCGACCTGAAGCTCCGCCCTGATGACTGCATTGTAAAGTGTTGATGACACCTGGCAGATACCGCCGCCTAATGTCTCAACGACAAGTCCATTGTTGTAGGAACCCGCCAGATAATATCCATTCTCTTCCGTAAACGGGCTGACCTTCTCATACACTGAAAGCTGCTCTCCCGGATACAGGAGTGTTCCGTTGATAAGCGAGCAGCCGTTTCTTACATTGGCCGATCTTCCTGATGCCGACGTTGAGAAGCTCGTTGTAAATGTGCCGAGCACATCCTTGACCTGCTCGAGGTCCTCGGTCTTTCCCTTAGGCTCAACGGTCGCCGTCGCCAGGTCAATCTTCGTATCCTCCCGTGTCCACAGAGTCTCAAGATAATCCCTGACCTTGGTCACTGATGCGTCCACGTCTACTGCAATACCGTCCTGTCCAGGTGTCACAACAAAGCTGCCGCCCTCTCTTGACAGCGACGCATCCACTGCTGTCTGGTCGTAGGTCGTACATTTTTCATTTATTATTTTTTCTATTGATTTTTCATCAAACTGCAGCTTGATATCATAGACCTTGTTTGCACGCTCTAAGTCCTTCATCTCCTTGAATCTGGCGACAACATTACCCTCGCGTCCAAGTGCCGTGGCTTCGTCTATTATTTCCGGGTTCTTCCAGGTCAGACCAAGACTGCCAGCAGATGCCTCCACGAAATTATCGTTCACGGTATTTAGCTGAACCGTCTTATTCGACAGCCCGGCTATATATTTTGTCACCGCATTCCTGGCCTCATCGCTGGTCATCCCCGACAGATTGATTGAACCGGCGTAGACACCGTTCTTAATCTTTCCATCGTCATTGACTACATATCCGTAGGCCTTATCTGCCTTCAGACTGACAATAGCTGCTATTGTGAAAAAAATGACCGCCACTGCTGTCAGTCTCACAATCAATTTTTTCATAACTTTCATCTGTTCATTCTGCTATAATGATTACATACCTGAAAAGACAGATACGCACATCGGAACTACCATGGCAAGCACAAGAATCAGGATGATAATTGTACTTACAAGCTTTCTGTTCTTCTTAGTAAACCAACTAAACATATTGCTCCTTCCATAGGCGATTATGAAACTATCGCCATAATAATAATTCAATTTGAGTATTATACCATATTGGAGCACATATTTACAATTTACAAACAACAACGCAGGGAGATATTTCATCATGAAAATGCCCATAATGACAGCATTTCTATTTTTTATTGCCATACTGACCTTCCAGATTAAGCGTTCTGACCGCAACAGGGACAGAGCGGAGGATGAATTCTGGGAGCGCGAGCGCAAGGCCAATTTCACCAGGAAGAAGGACATCGACAACCTCGCCTACATTCCCTTCAGCCTTTCTGACCTCCCGATACACACCGAACTTGACGATGTGAGGATCCAGGAGTTCATCCAAGAGCTCTCAGATCTCGAAGGGAAGAGAATCTTCAACTGCACTGGCAAGTCCAACACAGACCTTAAGCTCGAGTACGGTGCTCCAAACATCACAAGGCTGACAGAATATGACCTGAACTACACAACTCTCGTCAGGAATATTGCCCGCCTTGCGGAAAAATATCTTGAGATTGCAGCCTCCCCCTCGGAGGGTGTTGATTCTGATGTCCTCAGCAGGGATGCGGAGACTCTGCTGACCTACGGCATTTCCATCGGCTCAGACGTACGCCTCAACTACGAACTACTGGGAAAAATATACGCGGACAGGTCTGAGTACGATAAAATAGATGAGCTCAAAAAAAGAGCCCTTGCTCTGAATTCCCTGAGCAAGGACCCTATCATCCGTTCTCTTGACGCCCTTCTTCCGGGCTGATATCTGCTATGAAATGAGGCTGTCAGCTACGCCAGATTTAATTATCCTGGCTGCTTTGAAGCAAGGTTTACTAATCCCAGCTCTTCCAGGGAGCCTCACCTGACTGCCACATATTCTCGAGCTTCTCAAGCTCTCTTTTTGTGTCCATACACTGCCAGAAGCCTTCGTGCCTGTAGGCTCCAAGCTGCTTCTCCTTCGCAAGCGTCTTCATGGGATCCTGCTCGAACACAGTTGAATCCCCTTCGATATAGTCAAATATCTGAGGTCCGACCACCATATATCCGCCGTTGATGCAGCGCTTGTCTTCCTCACCCTTCTCGCGGAAGGAATTGACAGTTCCATCACCATCAATGTCAATGACACCGAACCGCTGGTCCACATCAATGGCCGTTAGCGTGGCTATTTTACCGCTGGCCTCATGGTACGTGAGGAGTTCACCAAGATCCACATCAGAAACTGCATCGCCATATGTGAGCATAAAGGTCTCGTCTCCCACATACTTCCTGATTCTCTTGATTCTTCCGCCAGTCATCGTGTTAAGTCCTGTATCCACAAGTGTTACCTTCCAGGGCTCCGTCACATTGTTGTGTACTATCATGCGGTTATTGTCCGTAAAATCAAAAGTCACATCACTGTTATATAGGAAGTAGTCCGCAAACCATTCCTTAATCATGTGCTGCTTGTATCCACAGCAGATGATGAAATCGTTGAATCCATAATGTGAGTATTCCTTCATGATATGCCACAGAATTGGCTTCTCTCCGATCTCAATCATCGGCTTCGGCCTCAGATGGCTCTCTTCACTTATTCTTGTGCCGTACCCTCCGGCCAAAATAACTACCTTCATATCTTACAGGCTCCTCTTAATCTTTGAAAAATCCTTCACCGCCTGAATACCAATACGTACAATGCGTCTGATATTTATTGAGTTCACGCCGCCCTGCCTCGGTCTGAAGGTTATCGGCAGGAATTCTACCTTCTCCTTATTGTGTACAAAAAGGACTGTCAGCATGACATTTGTAAGGTTGAAATCCTTCGGTACCTTCGGGAGATACTTCTCAAGAAGACTCCTCTGCATAAGCCTGTAGGGTGTGTTGGCATCTGTGACATTCACATGGAAGATGGCCAGCAGCACAAGCTTCAATACCTTGGTGACTACGACTCTTGAAAATCCGTCCTCGCGATGATTTCTGTAACCGATTGTTACGGAATTGGTATCCCTCTTATCCCAGAAGGCTCCAAACTCAGACGCCAGTGTCTGTCCATCCGAATCTGTCTGGAAGATATAATCAGCACCCTCAGAGAGAGCATAATTATAACCGTAATAAAGCGTTGCGCCATGTCCGCCGTTCGGCTTGGTAAGGGGACTAAGCTGTGGGAGTTCCTCAGCCAGTTCCTTGAGCTTTGCATATGTCGAATCCTTGGATCCGTCATCGATTATGACAAGCTTTGATTCTGGTCCGCTCATCACTACCACATCATGCCACTCTCTGGCAACCGCCTCTATATTTTCTTCCTCGTTATACGCCGGGATTACTATGTACAGCTTGCTCATTATCGTCCTTCTTATCTTTCCTGTCTGTTTCTTCACTACCCATCTTAAGGTACTTCTCTGTCAGTTCATCAGCCTCTGTCATCAGGGGTTCTATAGGAGCGTCCAGTATCTTCTGCCTCTCCTCTTCCTCGTCCTCATCCTTGCTGAACTTGACTGACACCACTATTATTATAGCCAAAGCCACGATTAACACAAGCGAAACAACAAGAAACACCTTGAGCAGTGCCTTAATGATGGGGCCCATGTTACTCCTGACTGCATCCTTTTTTGAGTATGTCATGATAGTCTTAGAAGCATCAGTGAATGCGCCCACGACACTCTCGTCCACAGGCAGGCCTGCTTCCTGATTTTTATCCACATATTCGAAAAAAATATCAACAGCAGCATCATCCATTACCGTGGCTGCCACATCTCCGCTATGACAGACCATGTATCCCTGTGAAGCTGCATCTTCATCCGAATAGTACACAAAGAGGAATACATCATCTCTATCAAAGGTGCTGTTGTAATAATCCTCCGCCCAGCTGCGCTTAGCCGCGTTGCCCGTGAGCGAAGCATCATATGACTTCATGTACACATATGGCTGTACACCGGTCTCATTCCAGAACTTCTTCAGTTCCCTCTCCGCCTTGCCAGTATTACCGAACACTCCGAGTTCATCCTGGATGCACTCCTGCATATAAGAGTTCCCTGTATTCAGTTTCTCCCTTGCAGCACCTCCAGTTCCCGGAACGCCGGAAATCGCAAAGACAACTGCAGTTATGACGATGACTGCAAGAAGCGCCTTACCTATTATGAAGCTTCCTCCCAGGCCGCCTGACCCTGATGTATCCATTTACTGTCCTCACATAAATTCACAAGAGCCTGCAGACTATCAATCCGCAGGCCCTACGAAATCAAACAATTATTAAATACCAAGCTGTGCCTTAAGTGCCTCAAGCTCTGCATCAACAGATGTGCTATTGCCAGCTGCTGCATACTTCTCTGTGAGACTCTCAGCAGATTCCTCTGCCTTATCGAGTTCTGCTGTAGCCTTAGCCTTCGCAAGCTCGCGCTCTGCCTTCTCCTCATACTGGTTGAAAGCGTCAAGGTTGACGGTACTTCCCGCCTTGGCAGCTGTCTCATTGATCTTGCCCTGTGCCTTTGCCAGTGCAAGCTTAGCCTTTACTGCATCCTTGCGGTTCTCAAGATCCTCGATGTTGGCAACAAGCTTGTTGTAGCCTTCCTTCATCAGCTCTGCATTCTTGCTGCACAGATCGTAATTCTCCTGGAGAGAAGCCCTTGTAGCCTCAAGGCTCTGCTTAGAAGCAATAATCTTCCTTGCGTCATCCTCTGCGCCTGCCTTAAGTGCATTTGTAGCCGCCAATGTCTTCTTGGCAATTTCAGCATCGCACTCGTCTAACTTCTTCTTTGCCATATCAAGGTTAGCCATAACCTCAACTGTATCCTTCTTGACATCAGCCAGATCTCTCTTGTAATCAACAAGAAGCTGGTCAATCATCTTCTCAGGATCCTCAGCCTTATCTAAAAGTGCATTCAGATTAGCCTCAAGAATCTTAGGTATTCTTGCTAAAGTATCTGCGAAACTCATATCGAACCCTCCCATATCATAAAATAAAGTTAATTCATTATAACATCTACCGTCCGATTTTGATATGATTACAAGTAATTTATTGGCCATTTTTATTGACATTAGTTCAATTTCTAGTTATTATAAAAACGATAATCATTACTATTTTTATCAGGAGTAATTAATGACTGACATCAGTACACTTAAAAAAAGTAAACAACGAGATGCCATTCTTGCATTCCTCAGCAATCGCAAGGACCATCCCACTGCGGATACAGTGTACATGAACGTGAAGAATGACTTTCCCAGTATCAGTCTTGGTACCGTATACCGGAACCTGACTCAGCTCTCTGACCTTGGGATCATTGGGCGCATAAATATGGGCGGTACTCTTCCCGACAGGTTTGATCCTAACCCAGAGCCCCACCTGCACTTTTTGTGCCGTGGCTGCGGTTGCCTCTCAGACCTGGATGTTGGCCCTCTCCCTGATCTGGCTGCCCTTGCCGATGAGCATTTCGACGGCCGGATTGATTCCTGCGTGACATTATTCTACGGATACTGTGAAAAGTGTTTAGCCATGGAATCAGGATTATCGTAAAATAAAATAATATTGCACAGCAATATTATTTTAACG
>DCHL01000165.1:0-133 GCA_002317595.1 Lachnospiraceae bacterium UBA1753
AGCTTAAGGATATCACCGAGGCGGCAAAGCGTGATATCGTGCTTCGCGTAAGAAGGTTTGCACCTATTGTCGGTGTGACATATAATCGGATTACAATCAAGTGTCAGAAGACGAGATGGGGGAGCTGCTCAGG
>DCHL01000165.1:183-864 GCA_002317595.1 Lachnospiraceae bacterium UBA1753
CTGATGCTGGCACCCGAGAGCGTGAGGGATTATGTCGTGGTTCATGAACTGTGTCATCTGATTGAGATGAACCATTCAAAGGCGTTCTGGGCGCAGGTTGAGCGGGTGCTTCCTGATTGGAAGGAGCAGCGTAAGTGGCTTAAGAGTCATGGCGGAGAATTGATGAAACGACATACTGGTATGTGATGGCAGCAAGAGAGGAGTTATCATGGCTGGATTAATTGTATCGATAGTAAATGTGGCAGTGGGAATAATACTGATAAAGTATCCAGGGGAATCCTTGAGGACGCTTTGTTTTGCCTTCGGATTCATTACACTTGCACTGGGTCTGGTAGGACTCGGCTCATATTTTTTCAAAAAGGAAAAGGGTCTTGTTGCTGGACTTGGACTGGTCTTTGGAATTGTGATGACGGCAATCTCTGTGGTGCTTATTGTCACACCTGACCTTGTCATTTCGATTGTGCCCTTCCTCGTTGGTCTTGTAATTCTGATTCAGGCTATTGGAAAGATGCAGCAGGCTCTTGAGCTAAGAGGTGTGAAGTACGAGAAATGGTGGAGCATGCTTCTGGTGGGACTGTTTATGCTGGTTCTTGGAGCACTTATTGTGTTCAATCCTTTCGACTCTGCTTCGATGCTTGTCAGGGTGATTGGAATAGTCTTTATTGTGAATGGAATTCTCGG
>DCHL01000165.1:1085-4166 GCA_002317595.1 Lachnospiraceae bacterium UBA1753
GAATTTGCGCATATTTACGAGAGGGGTTGAGAACTTGCCTAGGCTTGACAGCTTTCGCCAGAGAGTTCAGGACAATTTAAATCAGCTTGCACAGGGAATTGTGGAGTACGAGCAGCCACGTCTGCTCTCATCCACCTCTAGAATTGAGATATCCCTTCATAAGGGTGAAGTAGGAGAGGGAAGCTTTGAACTGAAGGCACCTGAGGGTGCGGAGGTATCAGGGCTTATTTCTGTGTCCGGATATAGGCTCAGTGTTGATGTGACCGAGTTTTCCGGAGACTGCGTCACCGTTAATTACAAAGCTGATTCCACTGGTCTTGACGACGGCGATGTGTCAAAGGGTGAGGTGACGATTATCTCGAGCTCAGGTGAGACTGCGATTCCCTGGGTGATCAATGTACGGCACAGCGCTGTTCAGTCATCAGCAGGCCCCGTTCGTAATCTTTTCCATTTTGTAAATCTTGCCCAGACTAATTTTTCCGAGGCGGTTGAACTGTTCTATTCGGATAAGTTTGAAGGACTTCTGGTAAATAATGACAGACAGTATCTTGGAATGTACAGAGGTTTTCGCTCTTCAGAGAGGAAGCCTGAGAATGTCGAGAATTTCCTGACTGCGGTCCGTAAAAAGACAGTGATGTCATTTTCGATATCCGGCTCGGATTTTGACCAGGGCAGGGCTACCTTTGTATGCACAGAGGACACACGCAAGGTACTCAAGCTCATGAAGTCGGGCTGGGGACTTACTGACATTGATGTCACCATTGACAGTGACTTTGTGACAATGATGAAGACTCATATCACAGAGGATGATTTCGTGGGCAACACCTGCGAGCTTGATGTGTTCATCAATCACGCTCTTCTTCATGCGGGCAAGAACTACGCCAAGATTATTTTTAAGACAGGTGATGAGGAATTCTACGCCGAGATTGATGCAAGGCGTACGGATGCGGGGCGTGAGCGCCGCAAGGAATTCAGGATGCTGCAGGCCTACAAGGCTGAGCTTATCAAAAATTACCTGGAGTTCAGAATAAGAAATATCAGCAAGGCGACCTGGCTTAGCAAGTCAGATATGCTTACCCAGCGCCTGCTCTCTTTTGATGATAGGGATGTTGCGACTAGGCTCTTCAGGGCACATGTCCTGCTGTCTTCAGAGAGAAGGGGAGAAGCCTCAGAGATTTTAAGGGATCTCTCGGCTGAGATAGCCTCAGCGAGTCCTGCGCAGAGAGGATACTTCCTGTACCTCTCATGCCTTGAGACCCGTGAGAAGAGCAAGATTAAGGAAAACTGCGAGAAGGTCAGAAGGCTCTATCTCGATAACAGAAATGTGGATGTGCTTCTCTGGATGCTTCTGTATCTTGATGAGGAGCTCATCGATGATCCGTATCATCAGCTTATTATGCTGCGCCATCAGTGTGACGAGGGTGGCAGGAGTCCGCTCCTCTATCTTGAGGCGTACCATATCCTGGCTAATGATCCCGCTCTATTAAGTGAGCTTGGCAGATTCCAGATTCAGGTAATCAATTTTGCAATTAAGACACAGCTCTATTCACTTGAACTCACAAAGCAGATAGTCTATCTTGCAGAGCGTGAGAAGGAGTACAATCCTGTAGTGATGAAGCTTCTGTGCTCACTCTATGATATCTTCCAGAAGCCACTGCTGCTTTCAGCAGTGTGCGCATATATGATCAAGGGCCAGAGGACTGACGAAGAGGCCTTCGCCTGGTACGCCAGAGCGGTCAGCATGGAGCTTCGAATCACAAGGCTGTTTGAGTATTACCTTTATTCGATTCCTATGGACTATGCGAAGGAGCTGCCGAAGATTATCCAGCTCTATTTCAGATATCCTGCAGATGTCGACGATGGCCGCAAGGGATTTCTGTATTCCAATATCATACAGTATCATTCTGAGAATCCCCAGATTCTTGAGATATATGAGGAGCAGATTGAAGACTATTCAGTCAAGATGGTATCAAGTGGCAGAATCAACAGGAATCTTTCTGTGATTTACCGCTATATGATGGGGAATTCCGTGTTTGCGCAGTACTTCAGGGAGCATGTGACCGAGTTCGTGTTCATGCACAGGCTTTCGTGCACTGATGACAGGGTCAGATACATCATAATCGTTGAAGGCGCCATGAAAGAGGAGAAGAGATATGCTCCAGAGAATGGCGAGGTGTTCGCTCCAATTTATGGAAGGGATTACGAGGTCCTTGTTGAATATGAGAGCGGAATAAGGAAGAGCGGTGGAAACCTCGTGTATGATGAGGCACTGTTCAGGCCTTCGGACTATCGGAATGATATGATGGAGAGCGCCTACAGGAATCCCGGGGTATGTGTATTCCTTTCTGAGTATGGAAAGCACTATGTAAGTGTTGATAATAATAACTGCAATTTTGTCCGCGTGATGATTGGCTCCGAGGTGATCAGGGAATCCTTCAAGAGCGAATACAGGTCATCACTCATGCAGTACTACTATGACCATGACTGCATGACAGAACTTGATGAGTGTCTGTCGACATATAATCTTGACGGCATTTCAGGTGAGGAACGCGTCAAGGTAATAGAGTTCATGGTCCGCAGGGAGATGTGGCATCATGCATATCTAGCCCTTCGCCGCTTTGGTAGTGAGGGAATATCACCTAAGCTTGCCCTTAAGCTTGCGACAAGAATTATTTCTGACGGAGAAGCAAGAGAGAAGGCAGACGAAAAGCTCCTTCTTCATCTGGCTTTCCAGGCGTTTAATGGCGGCAAGTACAATGATACTGTGCTCAGATATCTGATGGAAAACAGACAGGGGACCATAAGGTTTTTGAGGAATGTCTGGAAGGTGGCGAGGGAGTATTCAATCGACACCAGATATATAGAGGAGCGCATTATTACGCAGATGCTGTTCACCAGGTCCTTTGTGGGAGACCAGGAGGAGATATTCGACTCCTATGTCCACAACACTGCAGTGCCAGTGATTGAGGCCGCATATCTTACCTACAATGCGTACGATTTCATTGTCCGGGATAAGATTATTGATGATAAATATTTTGCAAGACTTGTAGAGGCAGAGCGTGAAGGCCTCAAGCTGAATGA
>DCHL01000165.1:4287-10099 GCA_002317595.1 Lachnospiraceae bacterium UBA1753
TTCCTTGAGAAGAGAATTGTACTTGGCGAATTCATGGCGTTTTCTGACGTCGTCCCCGAACTCTCAATATTTGAGGGACGCAGGTTCGTCCAGTATAAGGCATCACCGGGAAGCATCGTCACTCTCCACTATATGCTGGATGGTGATGAGGGGAATGAGGAATACCGCACGGAGACAATGCGAAGCATCATGTGCGGCATATACGAAAAGGATTTCCTCATGTTCTTTGGCGAGAGCCTCCAGTACTACATCACGGAGGAGAAGCAGGGCGAGACCTCGCTTACTGAGAGCCTTGTGGTCGAGAACAGTGATGTGGCGACAAGCGGAAGCGGAAGTCGCTACGAGGTCATCAACGATATGCTTCTGTGCAGTTCGATGAAGGAAGACAATTCGCTTCTTCGAATGATGGATGTGTACAGGCGGAAAAAATATGTGTCAGAGCATATTTTCAAATTGCAGTAATACTTAGTTGCTTTTGGAGGAATTAGGAAGTGGTTCTTGGAATAGACCTCAACGACAGGATAAGTCAAATTTCATATATGGAAAACAGCAATGAGGCACCTATTCCACTGTCTGCAGTTGCGGGCGGTGAGGCCTACGAGATTCCCACCGCTTTAGGTAAGCTCCCCGGCGTGAACAGCTGGGTCTGGGGCGAGGATGCGAAGAAGAAGGCTGAGAATGAAGGAGTGCTGCTGGCTGATAATCTCTGTACCCACGCACTGAACTGCGATACCGTCACTATCGATGGAGAAGAGTTTGATTCAAGGGAACTTCTGCTGTTATTTTTGAAAAAAATATTGTCGCTGACATCCATGACAGGCTCCTGGCAGGCGGCAGATGGCATTGCCCTATGCATGGATAAGCCGGATGAGAGAAGCGTTGGTCTGATGGATTTCATCAGGGAGCGGCTTGAATATCCTGCAGAAAAGGTGATTCTGGTCAGCAGGATGGAGAGCTTCTATGAGTACATTCTTCATCAGAAAGAGGAATTATGGCAGCACGATGTGTTCCTGCTTGACTACTCTGACTACGGAGTGAAGAGCGGTCTGCTCAGCGTGGACAGAAGGACCAGGCCTGCCGCATGTCGGATTGCAGAAGGCGCAGACCCGATGATATCCATTTCTGATGAGAGGGATTTCATAAAATACTGCGAGGCGCAGATGGAGGGAAGAATTGTCACTTCGGTATACCTGGTTGGTGACAATCTGGACGAGAGCAATGCCAAGGGGATTCTCAGATATCTCTGTATGAAGAGAAGGGTGTTTCAGGGCAGGAATCTCTATTCTAAGGGCGCTTGCCTTGCGGCCTGGGACAGGTCAAATGAAAGCGAGCTGACTAAGGCATTCCTGTTTTTGGGGGATGATAAGCTTAAGAGCAATATAGGACTGCGCGTCATGAAGGGACGCGAGGAGACATACGAGTCACTTGTCAATGCTGGAGTAAACTGGTATGACGTCAAGGTGAGCCGCGAATTATACCTGGGACGGGAGCGTGAGCTGAGGCTTCTTCTGACACCGCTCACAGGAAAAAATGAGCATTATGCGGTGGTCAGGCTGGCAGACATTCCTGGCCGTGAGGAACATACAACGAGAGTCAGACTTTCACTTAAGATGACTGATGCCGAATCACTCTGCGTGTTTGTGGAGGACCTTGGATTCGGAGAGATATTCCCATCGTCGGGAGTTAAGGTAACAGACAATATTTTACTTCGTTCGGAGGATTAAATGCTTTATCAGTGCGCATCTGCCTACGCGACAACTCCATATTACCTGGATGAACTGGGAATGCATATCTATTCGATAGAGGAACTCTGCTATTATCTGAAGGAAAATGCAGCGGGGCTTGAGGATGGAATCATGCGCCTGGAACTCTGTTCTTTTATCGACAGGGAACTTAAGCTTCCGGAACTTGCAAGTCAGCTCACATCGATTATCAGGATGCGGGGAACGCTGGCTTCCTTTGTTGTCCTCATTCTTAATACAGTAGGATTCTGCAGTAAGGATGAGGTAAAAAATATAGAGACGCTGCTCAATGAAAACGCTGAACTTGGAATCGGCAGGCGTAAGAAGGCGCGCGGGGATTATTACCTCAATATGGGCAGACTCATGCAGGCTCGTGCGGAATACGAGAAGTCGCTTGAGAACCTGAGCGTTCGCGAGGAGGCCGATACTGTTGCAGCTGTGACCCACAATCTTGGAGTGGCGTATGCAAGAATGTTCCACTTTGACAAGGCAGCGGATCTTTTCAGAAGGGCCTGGGACATTTCCGGAAATATCGAGAGCTATGAGCAGTATCTTGCTGCACTCAGGCTCGGAACAAGCAGGGAGAATTACGTCAAGATGGTGCTGGATCTTGAGCTTGACCAGGAAAAGGTGACTAAGCTTGAGGGTGAGATAGAGAGACTTGCCGCGGAGAGCCGTGACAATGAGGATTACAAGAGATTACAGGCAGTTCTTGAGAAGAAAAAGCGTGGCGGAGCCTCGGCGTGCAGGAGTGAGGCTGATGAACTGCTCAACCTGTGGAAGCGTGAATTCCGCAGGAGTATGGAGATGGATTGATGCTGAAATGGCTGAAAAAACTTTTTTCTAGAGAGCCTGCCATGGAGGAGGAATGGAGCTGGGAGGATGACGGCGCCAGGGAACTCGACCGCAGAAGCATGAGACTGTCGGAAGCATCACAGATGGAGGAATATGTCCGCGGGTGCTGCCAGCAGATGCGCGAGGCAACGGCTGAAATCGACAAGGCTTCCATGGAGTACAGGCTGGTAACTGAAAGACTCCGCGATATGGAAGAGATAGAGGGACTGCCTGAGGCTGATAGGGCCAGGATTTACTCCTGTGCAAAGAAAATCATGGATCTCACTCAGGACAGACAGGTCCATCAGAGCAAGCTTGGCGGACTACCGGAAGAGCAGTACCGTCTTATGGAGAGGAATGAAGATGATGTGCCTGATGCAATCAGGACGCTCAAGGACCGCGAGGAGTACAAGACACTTGTGAGGACCGACCTTCAGAACCTTGAGGGCGAGAAGGTATCCTATAGATTCAGGAAGCGCGAACTCTCAGAGACACAGATTATGTGTCGTGATATGTGCTTTGTGACACTGTTTGCGGCCGTTCTTCTTGTGGGTGTGCTGCTGTTCTTTCAGATATATCTTGAACTTAATGTCCAGATTGGATATGTGCTTGTCGTGGCACTGTGTGCCACAGCACTGACAGTTCTGTTTCTTCAGTTCAATAACGCCAAGAGCGAGATGAAGACTGTGGATAGGAAGCTCAGCAAGGCAATCTCGCTTCAGAATACCGTCAAAATCAGATATGTCAATGCAACTAACCTTATTGAGTACTACTGTGAGCGGTATGGTGTGCACACCTCGGATGAACTCAGGTACCTCTGGGAGAGATACCTTGTGGAGCAGAAGGAACGCAAGATGCTCCGCGAAGCTGATGCGCTTATCGAAGACAAACAGAATGAGCTTCTTGATCTGCTCAAGGAACAGCGTATTATCAGCCCGCATATCTGGCTTGACCAGGTACCTGCGCTGGTGGAACCCCGTGAGATGGTGGAGATAAGGCATGGCCTGTATTCGAGAAGGCAGAGCCTTAGAAAAAGAATTGAGTATAACGAGAGCAGCAGAGAGACTGCGAGCAGGGAAGTCAAGAGCCTTGCAAAGGAATATCCGGTGCATTCAGGCTTAATTATGTCCATCGTGGATGAGTTCGACCGCGATTGACCGTTATTGTGTTTTGTGCTAATATCTTTGCGTGCTATGCGTCACTTTAGTGTGTTAGCATGTGAAAAAGTTTTGTTTTACAGTCTGTGCCTCGCACAGGCGGAATTGGAGGACATTATGAAGAAATTGACAGCATTATTACTTACAGCTGCCTTTGCAGTTACTGCACTGGCTGGCTGTGGAGAGAAGGCTGCACCTGCACCTGCAGCAGAGGAGAAAGCAGAAGAGGCAGCACCTGCAGCAGAGGAGAAGGCAGAAGAGGCGGCTCCTGCAACAGAGTCAACTACTTTCACGGTAGGCTTTGACGCAGACTTCCCACCTTACGGATACGTTGATGATGACGGTAACTATGTGGGCTTCGATCTTGACCTTGCAGCAGAGGTTTGCAATAGACTTGGTCTTGAGGTTGTTTACCAGCCTATCGACTGGGATTCAAAGGATATGGAGCTTGAGAGCGGTGCCATCGATTGCATCTGGAACGGATTTACAATGTCAGATGAGCGTCTTGATACTTACACATGGTCAGAGCCTTATGTTGATAACAGCCAGGTTGTTGTTGTAAGTGCTGATTCAGGAATTAAGTCACTTGCTGACCTTGCTGGCAAGGTTGTATGTGTTCAGGCTGATTCATCAGCTCTTGAGGCACTCAGTGATGATGACCACAAGGATCTCACAGCAAGCTTTACTGAGCTTATGCAGGTTCCTGAGTACAATACAGCATTCATGAATCTTGAGTCTGGTGCCGTTGACGCAATCGCAATGGATGTCGGAGTTGCTAAGTATCAGATCGAGTCAAGAAATGCTGATTTCGTTATCCTTGATGAGAAGCTTGTTTCAGAGCTTTACGGTGTTGGCTTCAAGCTTGGAAACACAGAGCTTCGTGACAAGGTTCAGGGTGCTCTTGACGAGATGGCTGCTGACGGAACACTTCTTGAGATTGCTAAGAAGTGGGGTCAGGAGGACACACTCGTTCTTGGAAAGTAAGATATGAAACAGGGCTCTCCCGGGTGGATTAACGCGCGGGAGAGTTGTTTTGATTTTAGAAACTGTTATTCTGAGCGGATAGCCGCTTGGTGCCTGGAAGAATTGTAGGACGATTATGAATATTTCAACCATGCTGATGGAGCTTGGTTCCGGAATGATAACCTCTGCGGAGATATTTTTTCTGACACTGCTCTTATCACTCCCGTTAGGACTTGTCATTTCCTTCGGAAGAATGTCAAAAAATAGTATTATTCAGACCATCGCAAAGGTGTACATCTCCATCATGAGAGGAACGCCTCTTATGCTGCAGCTCATGGTTGTTTACTTTGGACCTTACTATCTCTTTGGAATGAAGATTACGTCGGGATACAGATTCATTGCGGTAATCATTGGATTTGTGCTCAACTATGCTGCATATTTTGCAGAGATATACAGAGGCGGAATTGAATCTATCGCTGTGGGACAGTATGAGGCGGCTGAGATTCTTGGTTTCACTAAGGTCCAGACTTTCTTCAGGATTATTTTTCCTCAGGTTGTTAAGCGGATTCTTCCGCCGGTTACAAATGAGGTAATCACACTTGTAAAGGATACGTCCCTTGCATTTGTTATTGCGGTGTCTGAGATGTTTACATCTGCTAAGGCCATCGCTGCTGCACAGACAACAATGGTTCCGTTCATCATCGCGGCTGTGTTCTACTATGTGTTCAACATCCTCGTTGCTGTATTTATGGAATATCTTGAGAAGAAATTGGATTACTTCCAGTAGGAAGTGGCTCTGGAACGGTGGAATGATATGAAACTGCTTGAAATTGATCATTTAAAAAAGAATTTCGGTGAGCTTTCCGTTCTCAAGGATATCTCGATGTCTGTGGAGAAGGGTGAGGTTGTATCCATTATCGGTCCTTCGGGATCAGGTAAGTCGACGCTCCTTAGATGTGCGACAATGCTGGAGACCATGGATGGTGGTAGGCTTGCCTATATGGGTGAGGATGCCTGCAACGAGAAGGATGGAAAGTGCGTATATGCACATCATAAGGATCTTAAGAGGATAAAGGGTTATTTTGGACTGGTGTTCCAGAACTTTAATCTTTTCCC
>DCHL01000165.1:10249-10375 GCA_002317595.1 Lachnospiraceae bacterium UBA1753
GACAGCAGCAGAGAGTTTCTATTGCGAGGGCTCTTGCGCTTAAGCCGGCACTTCTGTTTTTCGATGAGCCTACATCGGCGCTGGACCCTGAGCTTACGCAAGAGGTCCTCAAGGTTATCAGAAGCC
>DCHL01000169.1 GCA_002317595.1 Lachnospiraceae bacterium UBA1753
CTCTACCGACTGAGCTATTCCAGCGCACTCTTGCATTATACTTTATGACACTATTATAATGCAAGATTTTATTGCCACTATTTTACATGAACATCAAGCTGATTAAATGGAATTTCTATTCCACCGGCGTCGAATTCATTCTTGATTTCTTCAAGAACTCCCCACCTTGCGTTCCAGTAATCAGAAGTGTTCACCCAGGCCCTGAAGCCGATAACAACCGACGACTCCCCCAGTTCCTTTACAAAAACTGTGATGGGAGGTCCTTCAAGGACAAACTGATTATTCTTTAGGACATTCTCAGCAATCTCCTTAGCCTTTTTGATATCAGAACCATAGGAAATACCGACAGAGAGGTCCATCATTCGCTTATCAAGCGTCGTCAGATTTGTGAGCGAAGAGTTTGCAAGAGTTCCATTAGGAACAACAATAACCTTATTATCAACTGTGCGAAGCCTAGTATATATTATCGATATCTCAGTTACAGTACCCTCGTTCTTGGCAGTATCCTCGATAATGTAATCTCCTACCTTGAAGGGTTTGAGAATCAGTATAAGAATTCCACCGGCAAAATTTGACAGAGCCCCCTGAAGGGACAGGCCTACTGCTAGACCTGCAGAACCCAGTATCGCAACTACTGATGCTGCATCAAATCCGTAATTGACCGCTACTGTTAGGGCAACAAAGGTCCACAGTGCAACATTCAGAAAGGAATCCACAAACTGACGGACACCCTTTTCAACTCCGGCCTTTTCAAGGGAATGCTTTAATATTTTTCTGACAAATTTGATTACAAAATAACCGGCAACGACAAATATAACAGTGAGCAGCACCCTGATCCCAAGACTCATGGCCTTATCGGGCAGCGTCTGCAGCCACCGCTCCACAGCATTTGGTTCAAATTCCTTCTGAAGCCCCTCAAGGTCAGTAGGTACATCAACCTGAAGGGCTGTGTTTATATCTTCACATAGTATTGGATAAATCATTTGTTCTTTGTATTATTCTTTCTCTCTTTTTTCTTTTTAGAAGAAGAATCGTCCTTAGCTTCGCTTTTTCGAACAACACTTTTTTCATCTGACGACTTTACAGTTTCAGTCATGCCAGCCTTTTTCTCAGCGGCCTTCTTAACTGTAATACTCTTCTTTGCAGCTGCGGATTTCTTCTTAATGGCAGCGGGCCTTGCTGCCTCTACAGGCTTGTCAATGATCTTGAACACTGAAACTCCAAGCGGCGGCACCTTAACTCTGATTGAATAATCGCGGCCGTCACATTCATCTTCCTTTGAGGCCTTCATCCTTGGATTTGTGAAGCCTGAGCCGCCATATTTTTCATCATCTGATGAAAAAATTTCCTTGAGCTTACATGAATACGGAACACCAATCTTATAGTTGTCTCTGGGAATATTCTCAAAGTTACAGATTACAAGAATATCCTCATCCTTCTTCTCAGACTTCCTTACATAGACAACAATGTTCTCATTAGCAGATATGCAGTTAATCCACTCAAATCCCTCATGACTGTTATCAAGTCTGTACAGCGCCGGTTCACTCTTGTAGAGCGCAATAAGGTCCTTAAGGTAGTTCTTCATGTTGCTGTGATCTTCATACTGAAGGTAGTCCCAGCAGATGCCCCTTCCTTCATTCCACTCATCAAACTCTGCGATATCCTGCCCCATGAAAAGAAGCTTCTTACCAGGATGCGTAATCATATGTCCATAGGCAGCACGGAGGTTCGCAAGCTTCTCCTCCCTGGTGCCAGGCATCTTCGCAACAAGAGTGCCCTTTCCGTGCACAACCTCATCATGAGAGAGACTGAGCACAAATTTCTCTGAGTATGCATATATCATTGAAAAACACAATTCATCGTAATGATGTGTCCTATAGAGCGGGTCATAATGCATGTAATCAAGGAAGTCATTCATCCAGCCCATGTTCCACTTGAGGTCAAAACCAAGGCCACCTTCATTCAGGCTTCCAGTAACCATCGGCCATGCTGTTGACTCCTCAGCTACAAGAAGTGCCCCAGGAAACTCTTTCTTGAACATACTATTGAGATGCTTAATCATCTCGATGGCTTCAAGATTCTCCTTGCCGCCGTACATATTGGGAATCCACTCGCCGTCATTCTTGCCATAATCAAGATAAAGCATTGATGCGACTGCATCCATCCTGATTCCATCAACATGATATTCCCTTGCCCAGTAAAGAGCGTTGCCAATGAGGTAATTGCTGACCTCTGGCCTGCCATAATTGAAAATCAGTGTTCCCCAGTGAGGATGGCATCCCTGGCGGGGATCCTTGTGCTCATAGAGACAGTTGCCATCAAAGCATCTAAGACCCTGATCATCACGTGGAAAATGCGCAGGAACCCAGTCAAGTATCACATAGAGCCCCTTTGAATGAAGATAATCTACAAAATACTGGAAATCCTCAGGTGTACCGTAGCGGCTTGTGGGTGCATAATATCCAATAACCTGATAGCCCCAGCTCTCATCAAGCGGGTGCTCCATCACAGGCATAAGCTCGATGTGGGTATATCCCATATCAGCTGCATGCTCTGCAATCATCGGAGCAAGTTCTCTGTAGTTATAGAACTCTCTGCCGTCCTCAGGCTTCTTAAAGGAGCCAAGGTGAACCTCATAAACAAACATAGGTGCATTTTCAACCCAAAGCGCATCCCTCTTCTTTAGGAATTCGCAGTCCTTCCAGTCAAAAGCATCGATGCTTCTTACCACAGACGCAGTCTCAGGCCGGAGCTGTGCTCCAAAACCATAGGGATCGGCCTTCAGGAACACATCCCCGTTTCTCATTTTAAGCTCATATTTATATATTGCTCCCTCGGTCACTTCAGGAATAAAGATCTCAAATACTCCAGAATCGCCAAGACGCTGCATCTGATATATTCTTCCGTCCCAGTTATTGAAATCACCAACAACCGAAACTCTTACAGCATTAGGAGCCCAGACGGCAAAATGCACACCCTTCACACCCTCAACGGTCATAAGATGGGCGCCAAGACTCTTGTATATCTCGTAATTAATACCAGCGGCAAATTTCTTAAGGGCCTTTTCAGTAATAATCTGCTCAAAGGAATAGGGGTCAAAATATTCCACGCAGGAACCATCCTCCATAGTTCTCCTGAGAACATACTTGAAGGGCGCCTTCTCCTTAAGAATTCCGGCAAAATACCCCTCTTCATCCTCCATGTCAAGCGAACTCCACTTGCCCTTTGGAAGAACCATTACCTCAATCTTCTTCGCACCAGGATAATAAGTCTGAAGAAGTGATTCATTTCTTTTTAGACTGGTAACACCAAGAAGTGCCTTGGGATTATCCTCCTCAGAATATGTAACCGCCTCTATTTCAGCCCAATCCATAAGATTGTAAACTCTTTTATTCATCCTTCTCTCCTCTATATAACATCATCATTTGTTAGCATATGCCGTAGTTTTATATCTCGTGGATAAAAATACCGCTTCTAAGCTTCGGTTCAAACCAGGTTGACTTAGGCGGCATGAGAAGACCAGCATCTGCAACCGCAAACAGCTCATGAATGTCAGTAGGATACATTGAAAATGCCGCAACGCAGTCTGCATTTGCTCTTCTTTCAAGCTCACCAAGACCTCTGATTCCACCAACAAAGTCAATTCTTGGATCAACCTTAGGGTCTCCAATTGAAAGCATAGGTGTAAGAACAAGATCCTGAAGCAGAGATACATCAAGGCCCTTTACAGGATCATCATTTACATATTCAGGCTTAATGGTCAGCCTATACCAGCCACTTTCCCTTAAATAGAGACCAAGCTCGCCCTTCTTTGACGGCTTAACCCTCTCATCGCTCTTTTCAATCAGTGCCACAGAAGCAAGTTCATCAAGGAACTCATCTTCAGTCTTTGAGTTAAGGTCCTTCAGCACACGGTTGTAATCCATAATCATAAGTTCCTCATCAGGGAACAGTACTGACAGGAAAAAATTAAACTCTTCAGTTCCAGTATACGAAGGGTTTGCCTCCCTTCTCATCTTGGACACGCGCACTGCAGATGCACATCTATGATGTCCGTCTGCAATATAGATTTCATTGATTCCGGCAAACGCGTCACAAATCGTATCATTATTTTCTGAAGGAATAATCCATACCCTATGAGTAATTCCATCCGGTGATGTAAAATCGTATGCAGGCGCCTGCTTTTTAGTTGCATCTATTATTGTCTTAATTGTCTGGTTCTGTCTGTACGCAAGAAAAATCGGACCGGTCTGGGCATTGCAGGCGTCAACGTGGCGGATTCTGTCCGCTTCCTTCTCAGCCCTTGTATTCTCGTGCTTTTTGATAACGCAGTTATCGTAATCATCAACCCAGGCGGCAGCAACAATTCCAGTCTGAGGGCGGCCGTCCATTGTAAGCTCATAGATATAGTACAGTCTCTCCTCATCCCGTATAAAATTGCCATCATCTATCATCTGAGAAAGAAGGTCATGGGCCCTTGCATAGACACGGTCATCATATGTAGACACGTCATCAGGAAGACCTGTCTCAGCGCGGTCAATTGCAAGAAAACTTAGCGGCTCGCGCGCAACCTCAACCTTTGCTTCTTCCCTGTTGTACACATCATAGGGGAGCGCTGCGATTCTATCGGCCAGGTCTGCCCGTGGTCTAAGTGCTTTGAATGGAATTATTTTTGCCATAGTGCTATCCTCTCCAAAATGAATTATTATTTCTTCCTATTGTAACATGAAACTGACAAATCTTCACGACCATATAGTGAAAAAGGACTGCAACCCTTATCGTTGCAGTCCCAGGTTTTCGTATTATTTCAGGTCAATATTGATATCCATCATATCTTCCTTAAATTTCTTATCTTCCTCAGCCTTGAACTCTGTCTGAAGGTCCATGTACTTTATGAACATGTCTTCAACCGAAATACCAAGTTCACCAGCGATATCCTTTATTATAGGCATCAGCTGCTGAATCTGGAATCCAGTCCTAGTCTTCTGAGGATCGATATCCTTAAGGACGGTCTCAGCATATTTGTTAATCCTGACTATGATTTTTCTCTCTTCATCAGTCATATTACTTTACCACACGTACTCTGAATACATTATCAATTGCATTAAGCTTAGCAACAATCTCATCTGTTGCAGGTGAATCAACATCGAACATTGTGTATGCAGCCTCACCCTTAGACTTGTTATTAAGCTCAGAAATATTGATTCCAAGATCACCAAATGCTGCAGTAAATTTTGTAATCATGTTGGCAACGTTCTTATGGAACACAACGATTCTTCCAGCAGTCTTGCAGACACCCATATCACAGGCAGGGAAGTTTACGGAATTCTTGATATTTCCATTCTCCATGTAATCCTTGATTTCCTTGACAGCCATGATTGCACAGTTGTCCTCAGACTCCTCAGTAGAAGCTCCAAGGTGAGGAGTTACAATACATCCCTCCTTGCCTACTGTTGTAGGATTTGCGAAATCAGATACGTATTTGCCAAGCTTACCAAGCTTAAGCGCTGCAACAACAGCCTCCTCATCAACAAGAAGATCTCTTGCAAAGTTGAGGAGTACGCAGTTATTCTTCATAAGCTTGATTGCATC
>DCHL01000013.1:0-594 GCA_002317595.1 Lachnospiraceae bacterium UBA1753
TGTAAAAAATATTCCCAATATGTAGAAAAAGAGATATTGCTATCACAAAAAGATATCGGGAATATTGAAATGTTAAAATTATATCCAATTTATATGTTGCCATTTATTGTTGAAGATTTGTAAACGAAGAATAATTAACATACTAAAGTGAAAGGCTCAAAATACATTCGCGGATGTATGCATCGAATTAAAAATAAAATATGAATTAGACAGCGATAGAGCAGTTGATTTAAAGGAGAAATCCTAAAAGTCAGCTGCTCTTTTTGTTATGCCATGCTATTTCTAAACTACAGGTTGATTGTTGCGCCCTACAATCGGGATTATCATTTCAGGTGGGGTAGTTTTGTGGAAAAAAATGAAATTTGGGAATCGTATATATTTTTACTAAGAAAAAGTGGGAGGGATTGCAATGCGTAGAAACACAATGAGTCTGAGGGATTATTACATCTTCAGCTTTGCCTGGACACTGGTGATGTATATCTGGTTTCGCAGCATATTTTACAGAAATCTTCCTGGATATGGGGCTGTGGAATCGCATGTGGTATTACTGGGAATTCTGATCGGTGCATTTATCATCAATCTCAGTATTTCGGG
>DCHL01000013.1:749-952 GCA_002317595.1 Lachnospiraceae bacterium UBA1753
CAACACAAAAACAGGCGGAAGATTTTGCGGAGAAGGATGAGGCGCGGCTATCTTGCCATAAGAAACATCACAGCGGGTGCATTTGTTGTGATTCTGGCGAGCATATTCCTGAAGTCCACAGTGTATCAGGGGATGGCCATTTCTTCAGTGGTAAAACCGTCAAAGGTCTATGGGGAAGAGTGTTCCCTTGAAAACAATATCGA
>DCHL01000013.1:1058-11803 GCA_002317595.1 Lachnospiraceae bacterium UBA1753
GGCGTTTCCTCTCTTTTGACAAGCCTGTCACCGTGGTTGCGGCCGAGCTCCCTAGCATGACAAGAGCCTGCTATAACAACTCTAATAGTACGATCATGATAAATACAGATGCTCTCGACTGCTCGAGTGAAGAAATCCTCAGGTCGATTCTGCACGAGTGCTACCACTGCGCGCAGCACCAGTATGTGGAAATCTACAACTCTCTCGATGTGTCAGACAAGGACAACTTTTTCATGTTCGATGCGGCGAGATATGCCGATGAAATCGCACACTATACTGATGGGACTGAAAATTACCCGAAGTACTATTCCCAGCGGCTGGAGGCGGATGCAAGGGCCTATGGGATTACAGGAACAAGCAATATTTTTAGCAGGATTAATGAGTATCTAGACCGTGAGGCACAGAAAGGGTAGGTGTACATTTTGAAAAAATATTCGATTGTACTGCTCGCTGTCGCAATGTCATTGACGGTGGCGGGTATCTGCAGAAGCGGGCCTGGCATGAGCAATATGGCTTTGGCAGATTCCGTGCCTGAGCCTGCCATCAGCGTAAGTGGGAACAGCACCGATGGCATGACCCGCAGCATTACGCAGCTCTGTGCCCATAAGGAACCGCTTGTGTCACGGGAACTCATCTTCGATGAGGAGGGCGAACTGATTGAGGTTAACAAGTATACATATGATGAATATAACAGGTATTCTTCAGTGAAAAACTACTCACATGATACGAAAACCGGCATGTGGGACCTTAGATTATGGGAGAATTATTCCTATGATGATTACTTCTATTATGTCGAAACCCGCCGCCCGGGGAGTGACACTAAGAAATCTACCTTTGACCTCCATGGGAATGCCATTCTGGTCCAGTATTTTGACAATGATGGGAGATGCTATGATGCCTGTACTCACAGCTACCGTTATCCCGTGGACGAAAAATACAATCAGGAAGAGATGTGCTATGACGGGGAAAAATATGCTTTTTCGCATCGGACAATAAAGCAGTTTAATGAGGCTGGTGATGTCACCTGCAATATTGTTCAGTATGAAAATGCCATGGATTCTGAGGTTTCCGGATATAAATACGACGATGAAGGCAGGATGATATATAAAGGCACCAGATATGAGTATGAAAACCTGTGGGCGGATGATTATGCAGCAGTGAGAATCAGTTATTCCTATGATGAAAATGGAAATCTCAAGATGGAGCATGACCGCACTACGGAGCATATCGGGAGGGATTGTGAGTCAAACTATGAAATCGTAATAACCTACGACTACGATTCGGAAGGGAGGCTGATCCAGAAGACCTCGAGAGCGGTCTCAGTGGAGCACAACATACCCCAAAATCAATATTTGACGGACAAATTTTTTGACAAGACGACCAGATATACGGTCGTGTATGAGTATTAGGTGCTAAGCGGTGAATATTGAACACTAGGGCATTGTTTGCTGACAGAAGGTTTAGAAGGAGGGGACAGTCATGAGAAGAAATACAATGAGTTTAGTTAAATATAATATTTTCACGGGAATCTGGACCCTGGCGTTCTTTGCGTTTTACCGCTACTACATGTTTATCAGTCTGCGTGAGCTGGGGCTTGTACGCTCCAATTTACTACTTGCGGCAATTCTGATTGCTGTCTACCTGATTAACATACTGATTTCCGGGCGTTATGCAAGAAATAAGGTGAGCGCTGTGCTTGTAATTGCGCTTTCCTTTGGAATCTATACCTTCATTGGATATAAGGTGTTCCTGGGGGAACTTTTTCTTAAGATTGTGATGGCGGCGGCCGTTCTGATGGTTATCTGCCTGGGGGCAATATTTTTTAAGCGGATGCCGAATCGGAAGAGCCACAGGAGAATTATCCGCAACAGACTTCGAATGGGATATCTTACTGTGAGAGATATCGCGGCGGGGTGCGGCATCGTTCTTATTGCTGTTGTGTTTGTGCAGGTAGTGCTGTTTGGGAGTGTTTTGAGAGCATCTTCAGTGAAGCCTACGAAGCTATACGGTGATGAGTATGCCATGGAAAAGAATATGGATACGTTCCTGCTCCTTCAGGACGAGGAGTGGAAGAAGCTTGATGGGGATTATCAGAAGAAACTCGACATACTGCAGACAGTAGTGAACTGTGAAGGACGCTATCTGTCCTTTAACAGGCCCATCAATGTGGTTGCGGAATATTTAGGTAGTTCTACCTGGGCGTACTATTCAGATAATGATGGAAGAATTGTCGTCAATGAGAGGATACTTGATCGCCCCAGTGAAGATGTTCTTAAGTCAGTACTTCATGAATGTTATCACTGTGCGCAGCATCAGTATGTTGAGATTTATAAATCGCTTGACGGTTCTGATCAGGAAAACTTTTTCATGATGGAGGCTGCCACCTATGCGGACGAGATAGAGAACTATGCCGATGGAACGAAGGATTATCATGAGTACTATTCCCAGCGGCTTGAGGCCGATGCACGGGCTTACGGAATTACAAGCACTACTGTCATCTTCAGCAGGATTGAGGAGTATCTGAAGGCGCAGGAGCAGCCGGATTAGGAACTCGCTTAGACGTCCTATCAATGAAGAAAACTGGCATATCAGAAAGGGGAGAGCAATGAAAAAGACATATTTTTTACCCATATTATCAGTGCTGTTACTGGCTCTGCCCGGGTGCGCAAAGACCGAGCAGGTGACTTCGAGACCTGTATTGTCTCTTGAGGAAGATACTGGTCTTAAGGTGGCCATGGTGGATGACGCGAAGGTGGAGAACTCCAGTATTTCAAGGAATATGGTGGATCTCGCTGTTCAGTCGGAGCCTCTTGTGGTTAGGAAGAATACCTACAATAGCTATGGCTTCATTTGTGATTCCGACGAGTATGAGTATGACGAATATAACAGGGTTAAGAAAAGATCCCGTTATCATTACAATAATGATATGAGAAAACTGGAGCTGACCGAGACGGATGACTATTCCTATGACGATTACTTTATCTATGTGGATACGACCCATGAGAATAAAAATGGGGAGGTGACAAGTGAAGTATTTGATCTTCATGGCAATCCTATTGTGATGACTATTGAGCCGGAGGAAGGGAGCGAAAATGAGGAGTACAGCACTGAAGTTTTCACCTTCCGATATCCTACAGATACGGAAAGAGCGCAGGAAGAGTACTGTTATGAGGGTGAAGAAATGAAGTTTATGCACCATGCCCTGAAGCGCTTCAACGACCGCGGGGATGAGATATTTTCCATGACGGAGAGGCGGAATATGGTCAAGACCTGGAAAACCAGTCCTGTCTACGATGATGAGGGGAAGATAATCCACAAGGACATTGTGCACGAGGTTGAAGGGATTGCAGATGCTTCTAAGAAGCATGGAACTGTGGACTATACCTATGATGAAGAGGGAAGAATCACCTCGATGCATGAAGTGTACATCTGGGAAGACGTGTGGGAGGAGCAGTTTAACTCGGATAAGCTGATAGAGTATGGATACGATCTTGAAGGAAGGTTGAGCGTGGAAAAGACAACGGAAGATGGAGAAACCACTTCCGTTGTGTATGAATACTGACATATTTCGTGCTCGGCCAGGACGGAGATGCAGTACAGTATAACCTATACTACAGGTTCATTGTGAAGAGTTGGGAACCGGATTATTATTCATAGTGTACCCCGCCGTGTAAGCACACACAGCAATCTTTATTCTTTTATATATGATAATTTTTGTGAGGATTATATTTTGTGCTTAGTCAGGCGGGGCATTTTTGACTAAATAGAACTGAGGAATCAAAATAAGGTATGCGTATTAGGCTGGAGAATAGGATGGCAGCCTATTGTTGAGAAGAGGTGAGATGAGCTTTGTCACAGAGAAATTCAAGAACAGAGAAAAGTACATACACAGAGAAGGAGAGGAGCAACGTCAATAACGAGTACTGTAACAGATACTCATCCTCCGAGGCAGTTGATGGGGCTATCAGAATGGCTGGTTTCGAACGTTTTGTGCGGTCTCTTGCCCGCAAGGCGGCAATGGAAAATACTATTCTTTCTGCTAATGGGGCAGTGGAATTTGCTTCTTCGGGATCTAAGCTTGTTGATTTTAATGCAAGGGCAACTGAGTTTCGGAATGCTTCTGAACAGACTATTTCAGAGGCTGCTTTACAGGCATATTCTGAAGAACCAGTGGACTTTGTGAAGCTCGTATTCCAGACTGGCGATGTGAGGGGCGGAAAGGGAGAGCGTCACGCCTTTAATGCATGCATGGACTGGCTTGTTGCTAATCATCCGCATATTGCGAATGAACTTCTTGAACTCATCCCAGAATACACAAGATGGGATCATCTGGTTCGGCTTTGCCTTTCAGACAATAAGATGGTAAGCGAGCATGCAACGCAGATTGTCGTATCGCAGTTTTGTGCAGACCTTAAGGCTGTATCCGCTGCCAGTGAAGGGAGCACAGTGAAAATTTCACTTCTGGCAAAGTGGATGCCTTCGCTTCAGACAAAAAAGGAGGTGGATAGATGTCTTGTTCGTCACCTGCTTAGGCGTCTTTCAATGCAGGAGAGGGAATACAGGAAAGCATTGTCAATGCTTCGCAGCCACTTGAATGTGATTGAGAGGGCGTTATCGGCAAAGGATTACGAAGCTGTTGATATGGAGAAGATGAGCTCGAAGCAGCAGCTCAGATACTCTAGCCTTCTGAGACGGGTTATGGAAGAGAGGCGACATGAGTATATCCAGGCTGTAATCCGCGGCGAGAAAAAGATGAATGCCTCAGTGATTAACCCAATTGACATCATGCATGAATACTGTGGTGGAAGGTGGCTTGGTTATGGAAATGGAGTGACCCTCAACGAGGACTGGGAGATGCTCTGGTCGCTGATACCGGATATGATGTCAGAGAATGGCAATACACTTGTTGTGAGGGATGGTTCGGGGTCAATGTTTTCACCTATTGGACCGGGTAGCAGTGCAACAATGATTGAGGCAGCTACTGCCTTAGCAATCTATTGTTCTGAGCATCAGACTGGTGCCTTTAAGGATACATTCATCACCTTCTCAAATACACCTCAGATTGTAAATCTGTCAAAGTGTAATACGCTGGCTGATAAGATAAATCTTCTCTTTGACTACGACGAATGCTCAAACACAGATATCGAAGCGACATTTGCGCTTATTCTCAATACTGCTTTAGAGAATAACTTGTCACAGGACGAGATTCCTTCGTATCTTATGATACTGTCGGATATGGAGTTCGATATGGCAAGGGGGGCTGGTTTTCGCGGCACGGATAATCGGAATGTGCTGTTTGCTCGCATTCGTAGGCGTTGGAAAGCGGCGGGGTATGAGATGCCTACACTTGTCTTCTGGCAGCTTAATGGCAAGAGAACAATCTATCCAGAGATTGATCCGAATAATGGAATTGTATTCCTGAGTGGTTTCTCCGCCAATGAACTTTCTCTTGTAATGGCAGGAAAGTATGAGTTCTATGAGGAAGTTACAGAAGAAGTCCAGGAGAAGGACAAGCTTACAGGAGAGATTAGGCTTGTAAAGAGGAAGAAGACTGTTAAGAAGGTTCTCTCTCCTGAAAAGCAGCTCGCGGTTAAGCTTTCTGACCCGAGGTATGATGCAGTCGAAGCTGCTGCACGTAGGGGACTTAGGTGTGAGGTATCGTAGAAGTATATTCGAATTGCCTAATCGTATAGGCTGCTAAGCCGTGCGATTTCTTCCTTCATCTCCAGGGCGAAGTCAGAGGGTGCGAGGACCTTGACCCAGGAGCCCTGGCTTAGCAGGAACATCCTGATTCCATCGCCGAATACCTCGGCTTCAATAATGGACTTTCCATTTGTTCGCTCAACAACCTTGGCCGTAGGAATGCGGTCAAGGACAGCCTGTACGGATGGGCCTGTGAATTCAAAGCGTATGCGCCTTGCAGGCCCCGGCCACATGAACTGGCTTTTCTTTCTTAGTTCTCCCTCATCAACGTTCTGCTCGCGGCTCAGCGTGAACTTCTCTCTGTGGACGATTATGTCAGTAATCCTGTCAATCCTAAAGTAAATTGGCAGGTTCGGTGTCTCTGAACCATCAATATATGCAATCAGGTAAAAATAGTATTCCGTGAACATGATTGACACGGGTAGCAGCTTGTGTCTGACGTACTCACGGTTCATCTTGTAGTAGTTAATGGAAATCATGTTCCTGCTCTCAATACAGTCCGTTATCTTCCAGATATTATCAATGACACTGGGGCAGTCTGAGCCTATCTCAGTGTAGTGATAGAGTTCCTTACGGATGAGGTCATCGAGTTTCTTTCTGTCTGAGTGGGTTGTGTTGTCCTTTAGCTTCTTTATTATCTCCAGAAGATCCTGGTTATTAAGCGCCCTTGAACCTATTAGAATCTTGGTGACGGCAAGGAGCTCCTTGTTGGTGAGCAGGTTCTCCATCTTAAGGGTATAGCAGTGGTCCGAGGAGGAGTACTCAAGCTCTGTATATCCTATGATGTCTGTGTGCTCGCTAAGGAACGCCTTTAAGTTGTTGATATCCCTTGTAATGCTTCTCGTTGATACATTGTACTCATTCGCAAGGCCCTGAACCGAGAGGGACTCGCCCTTTATCGCACGCAGGAACAGTTCCATCACTCGGTCTACTTTTAATTCTCTATCTTCCATATCAGTCCTCATTTCGCAGGTTGGTCTAACTTAGCTAATCCAATACTAATAATTTTATGATATCACGGATTGTTTCGCACTTCGTGCTCCCACAATCCTACACAATATTCGCATATCGTGGGGAAACCCCACTTTTATGCTCATATTGTGGCGTGTCATAAGGTCATCCTCCCACTTACATGCGAGCATGACGTGGGAGATGACTTTTGACACTGATATCATACTATGATTCTATTATGACAGAGATTGTCTGAGTAAAACAGAAATTTTTGGTAAAAAATAAGGCGGGTACATGATTGACTTCCTACCGATTGGTAGGTAAAATTCAACGTATGCTGAGAAAGGAGACTGAAGATATGGCATCAAGTAAGGATTATCTGGAATTTGTGCTCGAGCAGCTGTCACTGCTTGATGGAATTACATCAAGGGCAATGATGGGCGAGTTCATGCTCTATTACAATGGAAAACTGTTTGGAGGCGTGTATGATGACAGGCTTCTCGTAAAGATTATCCCAGCAAGCACAGAAATGCTGGAAGATGCAGATCAGGAGCTTCCCTATGAAGGGGCAAAGCCCATGTATCTCGTGGATGAGATTGAGAACAAGGAGTTTCTCAAGGAACTCGTGGAGGCGATGTGCCCAGAACTTCCTGAGCCAAAGAAGAGGAAATGAGGGGAAGTAAGAGAACACCGAGACTGGAAACAGAGCGGCTGATACTAGGGAGAATAAGGGATGAATATTGAATACAAGGACACACATGAATTTACACTTAAGGCGCTGGAGGAACTCTTCCTTTCGGTGGAATGGTCTTCGGGACACTTTCCCGATAAGCTGGTCGTTGCAATGAAGAACAAGGATTGTCTTAGAATTGCGGTGATTGCAGTTGATGAGGAGACGCACTTTTATGAGCAGTGCGGTTTTGTGAAGAGCGAGGTGTCATCACCCATGTTCATAACATCACTGTGGACATGAGCGAAATTGCCTATAAAGTTTTTACGCGGCCCGTCCGATAAAGACAATAAGGATTAGTTTCAAAAGGATTTGAGACTTTATACTTCAAGGATGAAGTGATTTTCTAACTGCCCCGCAGGGGCGGTCTATATTGCTGCATGGATCATTTTGTCCTTTTTGTGTAACGCAATGGATTTGCATTTTTGAGGGGGAATGATTCTATGGCAGCTATCTCAGGAATTTCCAGCTATCAGCAGACAAACAGCATCTGGAAAAATAATCAGGAAAAAAAACAGGTAAGTAAGACAAATAGCGACAGTAAAAGTGCTGGCGCTAACAGTGATGTCAAGGTTTCGGAATGGAAGCCTGTCTCTTCAGGCAGTTCACTTTCGCCAACTGTAAAAGAGGGATATGGAACGGTCATCGGTGACGTGAACCTGTCTGACGAGGCGAAGGAATATTACGATAAGCTCAAAAAGAAATACAACGGGATGGACTTCATTCTTGTGAGCAGTGACCTCAAGAATCAAGTGGCATCAAGGGCATCTTCCTATGGCAATGCAAACAGGATGGTTGTGTTGATTGATGAAGAGAAGCTCGAGAGAATGGCGACGGACGAGTCCTTCAGGAAAAAGTATGAAGGTCTGATTGCTATGTCCCAGACAAAGCTCCAGGAGACCAAGAACAGTCTGATCAGCAGCGGTGCCAATGTCAAGAATTTTGGCATGAGCGTGTCAGGAGATGGAAAGACATCATTTTTTGCCACCGTGCAGAAAGCGGGCGAGGCACAGGCCAAGCGTCTTGAGAAGAAGCAGGAGGCAAAGAAGGAAGAAAAGGCCAAGGAGAAGAAGCGAGCCGAGAAGGAAGAGAAGGAGGAGCGCCTGGAGAAACTCCGTGAGAAGAATCGCGCAGATGTAGATGCTGAGGATGTCGATGAGGCTGGCCAGGATAACCAGTATGTTGAAATCAGGGCTTCATCCATGGAGGAACTCATAGACATGGTCTCAAAATATGCTGCAGGCTCATCACTCGGCAATGTCCTTACTGAGGCGGAGAGCATGGTCGGCCAGAACTTTGATTTCAGGGGGTAGATTTTCATGAGGATTTCAGGAAGCACGCAGGTATCTGGAATGAATGCCTGGTCTGCCATGATGAAAAATAATCAGTCGAAAGGTACTCTTTCTGAAAAGAATACTCTGCGCGAAAAACTGCGCAGTATGTCCGTTGATCCTAAGGATATTCGCTCGGGAAGTCTTCAGCAGACATCGTTAATTGAGAGCGCCCAGAAGAATGCAGAGAAGCTGAGGGAGGACAGACTTAATACTAAGAGCACGGCAACCAAGACAAAGTCGCTCAAATATAAGTTCAAGGATATCTCGTCCAAGATCCTTCGCAGCAAGACTTCGGCAAATGCAAGGCAGGTTGTGAGCCAGGCAAAGCGAGAGGTGATAAGACTTAAGCGTGAGAAGCAGACCGGGAAGTATGACAGCGAGGAAATAGAGGCTGCTATAACCCACGCAACTGCAATGGAGCGAATCGCACGCAAGAAAGTGAAGCATCTTCTTGAGGAAGAGATGGCCAAGGCAGCGGGCGGTCCCTGTGCGGACGGACCGGAGGCTGAGAAGAAGGAACTCAGTGAGACTGATAAGAAAAGCAGCGGAACGGACACCGCTGATGGAGTTGGAAGAGAAGAATATTTCGATGATGAATACGTTTCATCTGCCTACGATGAGTATGCTTCATCTTCTTATGCTGATGAGTACGATTCATCTGCTTATGGTGATGAGTACGTTTCGTATTCTTACGATAATCAGCTGGAGGACGCCTCCCTTGATGAACTCTTTGCCGAAATGGCAGATATCTCTACCAAGCTCCTTGAGGATGTGTCAGAGGATATGAAGGAGATGCTTGAGGACATGATGCCCTTTGATTTTTCTGAAGGTGCTTCAAAGAAGGATATGGACCCGGCAGACCTTGATATGATGAAGATCAAGCACAGAAACAAGGAGATGAAGGAGATAGTCAAGGCTGACGCAAAATACCTCAAGGCAATTTTTGAGCACTATGAGAAGATGAAGGCTAGTGGAAGTGTTCCTGGTATGAGTGCCTCGTCAGGACAGAGTGGAGCTGTTTCAATATCAGGAATCGGAAGTTTGGCTGATTACGCATCTACGCCGGTCGAATCTACGATAGATGTAGCCTTGTAGTTGATTTTTTTATCAAATATATGGCGGTATAATTGGAGAGAAAACAAGTAAGGTTTTCACCTGTTACATGAGAAAATGCATGTTGCAATACTAATAGTATTAGAATTGGGAAGGGAGCGATTATGTCGTCATTTGGAATGCTCGAATACACCTGTGCTGTTTGTGGAAGCACAAAGAATTATAACGTGCTGATGAGCACAAATACTTTTGGAGGAACGATGGACCTTGATACCCGTCCACCGGAAATGCAGAGGAGTACTATGGATTTATGGGTTCACGAGTGCCCCAATTGTGGCTATGTTGCCGGCGAGGTAAGTGATGAGACGGAGGTGACTACTGACTTTTTGAGTTCGGAGGATTACCAGACCTGCAATAGATTGGCGATAAAATCTGATCTGGCCAGGAGATTCTATAAGCAGTATCTAATCTGCATCCACGATGGAAAATTGCAGGCGGCGTTCACGGCTTCGCTTCGCGCTGCTTGGGCGTCTGACGATGCATATGATTTTGAGGTTGCTGATATCTGCAGAAACCAGTGCATCGAACTCCTTTCCAAAATCAATGCGGAGGGCGAGAATCCGACGCTCACAGTTATGAAGGCTGATTTCCTGAGAAGAACAGGACGCTTCGAGGAAGTCATTTCAGAATACAGTGGTATGAAACTTGGAGATGATGTTCTCCAGAAGATAATTGAGTTTCAGGTTCTGAGGTCGAAGGAAAGAGATGTATCTGTGTACACGTTAGGGGACGTGGTTTCATAGAAAATATTATGGGAGGAAGAGTATGGAAAACTGGTTAGGTATTACAGCGGATGAAATGCTTCTCCTGGATGAGTTTATTGAGAAGTCGAACATGGATGACATGGAACAGAGCTCGGTTTGTGCCACCACCTATAATTCCAGGAAGGGTAGAGAAAATTCCTGGGTTAGAAA
>DCHL01000050.1 GCA_002317595.1 Lachnospiraceae bacterium UBA1753
ATGGGTTACGAACAGCCATTTCCCCTTTGCTGTATTACAATTAGGCCGCTTATGGATAAGTTCGCGGATGAGCTTAGCCACCGGGATTTTCTTGGTGCGCTCATGAACCTTGGAATAGAGCGTTCTGAACTTGGAGACATCCTGGTAAGGGACAACTCCTGCTGTCTTATTGCCAAGGAATCCATGGCGGAGTTAATCTGCCGTGAGCTTACAAGAGTGAAGCACACCTCGGTTATGACTGAGGTGTCTGAGCGCGTGCCGCAGGCTATGGAGCCACGGCTCGAGGCGGCGACCATTCAGGCAAAGAGCGGGAGAATTGACAGCTTTGTTGCCAAGGTGTGCAAGTTGTCGAGAAGTGATGCGGCAGGCCTGTTTGTGGCAGGAAAAATTTTTGTCAATGGACGCCTTATGTCCAACGAGAGTTATCAGCTGAAGGAAGGCGATATCATTTCGGTAAGAGGCTGGGGTCGTCTTAAGTTCGGAAAGGCAGGAGGGTCTACCAGAAAAGGGAACCTTATCCTGAACTACGAGAGATATGTATAAATTTTTATTTTTGAATGGAAAGTGTGATAAAAATGAATAAATTAAATGGATTTTCTTTTGACAGGGTTGCCCTGAACCCGGGACTTTTCAGGGAGAGATTTGATGCGAACAGGGAGTACCTGATGGCTTTGGAGACCCAGGGACTGCTTCAGAATTTTTACCTCGAAGCAGGTATTGTGATGCCGGACCTTCAGGTGTGTCCTGATCCCGCAGCCGCTAAGCTTCACTGGGGATGGGAGGCGCCGACCTGCCAGCTTCGCGGACATTTTCTCGGTCACTGGATGAGTGCGGCATCAATGATTATCGCAAATAACGGGGATAGGGAGCTTAAGGCAAAACTCGATATCATAATTGATGAGCTTGCGAAGTGCCAGGAACTGAACGGCGGTCAGTGGATTGGCTCGATCCCGGAAAAGTATATGAAGAAGCTTGAGCGTAACGACTACATCTGGTCGCCCCAGTACGTCATGCACAAGACTCTTCTCGGACTTATGCACGCCTATGAATATGCGGGTTCACAGAAGGCACTTGAAATTCTAAGCAAGGCCAGCGACTGGTATGTTGACTGGACGGAGGCTGTGCAGAGCACAAATCCTCACGCGGTATATGCTGGAGAAGAGGGCGGAATGCTCGAAGTATGGGCAAGGCTCTATGAGCTTACTGATGATGGGAAATATTTGGGACTGGCTAAGCGCTATTGTGAGCAGAGTGTATTTAAGAAGCTTCTTGCAGGCAAGGATGCACTGACCAACACCCATGCGAATGCTTCCGTTCCCCATGCGCAGGGAGCTGCGAAGATGTACGAGGTGACAGGCGATAAGTACTGGCTTGAGATAGTTGAGAAATTCTGGAAGTGTGCAGTTCTTGACAGGGAGTCCTTCTGCACAGGAGGACAGAACTCAGGAGAGTACTGGATTCCGCCTCACATGCTCGGACAGTTCATGAACGAGAGAACCCAGGAGTTCTGTACTGTCTACAATATGGTAAGGCTTGCGGATTACCTGCTCAGATTCACAGGTGACAGCTGCTATGCAGATTACATTGAGAAGAATCTCTACAATGGATTCCTCGCACAGCACAACCGGAAGACGGGAACACCCACATACTTCCTGTCGCTCATTCCTGGAACCAAGAAAAAGTGGGGAAGCAGGAGACATGACTTCTGGTGCTGCCATGGAACTACCGTACAGGCTCAGGCAATATACCCATCGCTCTGCTACTATGAAGACAATGCTGCCTCAAGGCTTGTTGTATCGCAGTATATTCCGTCTTCCGTGGACTGGAAGGTTGGAAACAGCGATGTCAGAATCACACAGAACACAGACATGAAGTATTATAACTCAGCTGCCTTCTTCGATGACTCCGATGACAGTCAGATGTCGAGATGGCTCATGAAGGTTTCTGTTGATGTGTCTGCTCCTGCTGAGTTCACTGTATCGCTAAGAATGCCTTCATGGATGGAGAGTGTGCCTGAAATCAGCGTGGACGGAGACCTGGTAGAGACATCATCACTTGAAGCGGCGATGAAGTCCGGATATCTTGACATCACTAAGGAATGGAACGGAAAGAGTGAGATTAAGATATATCTTCCTGCAAAGCTTTCCTACTCCTATCTGCCTGACAGGACTGATAAGCTTGCGGTAATGGAAGGCCCCATCGTCCTTGCGGGAGTTGACTGTGATGACGTGGGAATCAGGGTTCCTTCGGAGAATCCTGAGGATGTGCTATTCCCTGTGTCTGAGCATACATACGATTCCTTCCCCTGGCTGCAGAGTACCTACCGCACAAAGGGACAGGATAAGGAACTGACATTCATTCCGCTCTACGACGTAATGGACGAGAAGTATACTGTTTATTTTTCGAAAAAATAAGGTATAATATCATCAAATGCGTATTGAAGGATATGCTTAGAAATCATCAGTATATTTTTGTGTTTTGAAAGGAGAAGTATCATGAAGAGAATTGGTATGCTTACCAGTGGCGGAGACTGCCAGGCACTTAATGCAGCAATGCGCGGTGTTGTTAAGACACTTTTTAACAGCGGAGAGCAGGTTGAGATTTATGGTTTCCTTGAGGGCTACAGAGGACTTATCTACGGTAATTTCCAGATGCTTACAAGCAAGGATTTTTCTGGAATCCTCACTAAGGGTGGAACAATTCTTGGAAGCTCACGTACTCCTTTCAAGACCATTCAGGATCCTGATGAGAACGGCCTTGATAAGGTTGAGGCAATGAAGCAGAACTACTACAAGCTCAAGCTTGATGTTCTTGTAATTCTCGGAGGAAATGGAACACACAAGACAGCTAACCTTCTTAGGACAGAGGGACTCAATGTCGTAACTCTTCCCAAGACTATCGATAATGATCTCTGGGGAACAGATATGACCTTCGGTTTCCAGAGCGCTGTGAATATCGCAACAGACTGCATTGACTGCATCCATACAACAGCTGCATCCCACGGAAGAATCTTTATCGTGGAAATTATGGGTCACAAGGTTGGATGGCTTCCTCTCAATGCCGGTATGGCAGGCGGAGCGGACATCATCCTGCTTCCTGAGATTCCTTATGACATCGACAAGATCTGCGAGGCTATCAAGATCCGTCACGAGAGAGGTGCGGGCTTCACAATCATCGCAGTTGCTGAGGGCGCTATCTCTAAGGAGAAGGCAGCAATGTCCAAGAAGGAGCTGAAGAAGCTTATGGAGAATTATCCTTATCCTTCAGTTTCCTACGAGGTTGCTGATGAAATCAAGAAGAAGACTGGCCAGGATGTAAGAGTTACTGTTCCCGGTCATACACAGAGAGGTGGATCACCTTGTCCTTACGACAGAGTATTTGCTTCAAGACTTGGCGCTGAGGCTGGAAGCCTTATTCTTAAGGGTGAGTACGGATTCATGGTTGGATACAGAAATCGTGAGATCGTTAAGGTTCCCCTTGAGGATGTTGCAGGTAAGCTTAAGACATTATCCCCGGATGCACCTATCATCAAGGAGGCTAAGCTTCTTGGTATAAGCTTCGGAGATTAATCAGGAGTAATATAGATTTATGTCGTATCAGGCACTATATCGCAAGTTCCGACCGCAGACCTTCGAGGAGGTCCGCGGTCAGGATGCGATTGTCACTACGCTTAAAAATCAAATAAAGACAGACAGAGTCGGCCACGCGTATATTTTCTGTGGCACGCGAGGCACTGGTAAGACCACTATCGCAAAGCTTTTTGCGAAGGCGGTGAACTGTGAGAATCCGCAGGATGGAAGTCCATGCGGAGAGTGTCAGTCGTGCAAAAATATTGCAGCGGGCATTTCGATGAATGTGGTGGAGATGGATGCAGCTTCCAACAATGGTGTGGACGATGTCCGTAGGATTGTTGATGAGGTTAGCTATTCTCCGACTGAGGGCAAGTTCAGGGTTTACATCGTGGACGAGGCCCATATGCTCACGAGAGAAGCTGCAAATGCGTTTCTTAAGACACTTGAGGAGCCACCTTCATATGTCAAGTTCATTCTGGCGACGACGGATCCAAACAGGCTTCCGATTACCATAAGGTCAAGGTGCCAGAGATATGATTTCAGAAGAATCGATATCGACACAATTGCCGGAAGAATGCGCGAGCTTGTGGATGTTGAGCAGATAGCAGTTGAGGACTCGGCGCTTAAGTATATTGCCAGGTGTGCTGATGGCTCCATGCGAGATGCACTCTCCCTTCTGGACCAGTGCATTGCGTTTAATCTTGGTGAGGAACTCACGTATGACAGGACACTGGAAGTTCTCGGTGCAGTGGATAATGATATTTTTTCCGCAATGCTGAGAATGATTCTGGAAAAAGATGTGACTTCGTCCATTCATCTGCTTGAGGAAGTTGTCATGAGAGGTCGCGAACTGTCGCAGTTCGTGACGGATTTTGTGTGGTATTTAAGGAATCTCATGCTGGTTAAGACTGCGGAGAACATTGATGATGTCATCGGCGTTTCAACAGAGCACCGCAGACTTCTTCAGGAAGAATCGAAGATGGTGGATACAGCCACTGTCATGAGATATATCAAGGTACTCAGTGAACTCTCGGGGCAGCTGAAGTTCGCGACGCAGAAACGTGTCCTCATTGAGATGACACTGATCAAGCTGTGCGTTCCTGAGTCGGATGTGAGCCTTGATGGATTTGTTCAGAGGCTGGTTGAGCTTGAGACTAAGGTGGCAAACGGAATTACCGTTGTGAGTGCATCTGCTGCAGGTACGGCAGTGCAGGCTTCGGGTGAGGCGGCGGATTATGAGAAGGCACCACTGCCCAAGGCGGTTCCTGCAGAGATTGCCCAGATTGCCGGTGAGTGGATGAAGGTCGTCCATGCGGTAGATGGAATAAGCAAGAGTTTTCTTAAGCTGTCATCAAGACCTTCGGTGATAAATGACAGGCTAGTTGTGGCATTTACAAACAGGCAGGCCGTCGACTGGTTTAAGGGTGATACTGGCAAGGAAGAATTGAAGGAAGCATTAGGCCAGCTGACTGGTAAGGATATGGATTTTGAGGCTGTCTTTGAGGAGGAAGGCAGGGTCGGAGCTGAGTATCCTGTGCTTGATGAGACTTCGCTGCAGAGCATTATTGCCTTTGACGTTGTCTCAGAGGATGATGTACCAGAGGATGAGCCAGAAATAGCTGAGAATGAGTATTACCAGCCAGCTGAGGGCGAGACTGTTCCTGAGACCGGCTATGACTATTCACAGGAAATGGAGACGCAGGCTCTGGCAGACTATGAAGCCTATCAGGTGGAAGAGCCGCAGATTACAGCCCAGTTTGCAGATGATGACGATGATGATGACGACCGAGAGGAGTTCCTCGAGGAAGACGAGATGGACGATCAGTAGAAGACTGCGGATTGGTGGAGTATATATTTTTTACACGAAAGGAAATTTGAAATGGCAAAGAGAGGTGGATTCCCGGGAGGCATGCCCGGAAACATGAGCAATCTGATGAAGCAGGCACAGCGCATGCAGAGACAGATGGAGGAGAGCCAGAAGGAGCTTGAGACACAGGAGTTTACTGCTGCAGCAGGCGGCGGTGCTGTTGAGGTTACAATCAATGGAAAGAGAGAGGTCACAAAGGTAAAGCTTGCTGAGGAAGCTGTTGATCCTGATGATGTTGAGACTCTTGAGGACCTTATCATGGCTGCAACCAACGAGGCCCTGCGCAAGGTTGAAGAGGCTTCAAGCAAGGCCATGGGAGGCATGATGGGCGGACTTGGCGGAATGAGCGGACTGCCTTTCTAAAGTAGTATGGAATTATACAGTGGATATATCAACAAACTGATAGAGGAACTCTCTTCGCTTCCTGGAATTGGTAATAAGTCGGCACAGCGTCTAGCATTCCATCTTATCAATCAGCCGGAGGAACGCGTAAGGAGGCTGGCGGATACGCTGGTGGATGCGAGGTCCAAGGTGCGGTACTGCAGCGACTGCTTCACGCTGACTGACAGGGACACATGCCCTATCTGCGCTAATGCAAACCGCGACCACAAGACAATCATGGTGGTGGAGAACCCAAGGGACCTTGCGGCCTATGAGAAGACTGGTAAGTACGAGGGCGTGTACCATGTCCTTCATGGCGCAATCTCGCCCATGCTTGGAATCGGACCTGGGGACATAAAGCTTAAGGAACTCATTGCAAGGCTGCAGAAGGATGTCGATGAGGTCATCATTGCGACCAACTCAAGCCTCGAGGGTGAGACTACGGCCATGTATATAAGCAAGCTGATCAAGCCTACAGGAATAAGGGTTACCAGAATCGCAAGCGGAGTGCCGGTGGGAGGCGACCTTGAGAATATTGATGAGGTCACTCTGCTTAGGGCGCTGGATGGAAGGAAAGACCTGTAGGAATAAGATATTTTGGAATAAGAACACAACCTGGAAAGGGTATTTTTTCAAGGAGGAAATAAAATGAGCATTACAAAGAAGCCTTTTGGTACAACCACATGCGGTAAGGAAATTACTGCTTTTGAGATTGCCAACAGCAAGGGTATGAAGGCGACAGTCATCAACTACGGTGCAATCCTGACAGAACTTTTTGTACCTGACAAGGATGGAAAGACAGCGGATGTGGTTCTTGGATACGACTCACTTGAGCCATACTATGAGAACGGTTCTTTCTTCGGCGCGACCGTTGGCCGTTCTGCAAACAGAATCGCAGATGCAAAGTTTGAGATTGACGGTGTCACATACCAGCTTGATGTAAATGACGGACCTAACAACCTTCACAGCCAGTATGACAATGGTATGCACAAGAGATACTGGGAGGCACAGGCTGATGAGCTGTCAAACGCAGTTACCTTCTTCGTTGTTGAGGAGGATGGCAAGAACGGATTCCCCGGCAAGCTTGAGATGACGGTAACCTACAAGGTTTCTGAGGAGAATGAGCTTTTCATTACATACAATGGCGTCAGCGATAAGAAGACTCTTATCAACTGCACAAACCATACATATTTCAATCTTTCAGGACATGATTCAGGAAATATTCACGACCATAAGATTCAGATTCTTGCAAGCAGATACACACCTGTTGTAGCAGGTGCAATCCCTACTGGTGAGTGGGCACCTGTAGCAGGTACTCCCTTCGATCTCACACAGCCTAAGAGGATTGGTGATGATGTCGATTCAGACAATGAGCAGCTCCGTCTCGTTCAGGGTTATGACCACAACTTCTGCGTTGATGATGCGAACCATACAACAAGACTTATCGCAAAGGTGTTTGATGAGAAGTCTGGACGCGGAATGGAGGTATATTCTGACCTTCCCGGTGTTCAGTTCTACGCAGGTAACTGCATCGCGGATACAGTTGGTAAGAACGGCGCTAAGTACACAAAGAGAAGCGGTCTCTGCCTTGAGACACAGTACTTCCCCAACAGCATCAATCAGGAGGGATTTGAGAGACCTGTATTCGATGCCGGACAGGTGTACAACACAACTACCTGCTACAAGTTCATCGACTTGTAGGATCGGCTTCTTCGATTTGTGGGATTAACTTCTGCGATATTTGGGAGCTCATCGCTTGATGATAATTCATCGGAGCGATGAGTTCCTTTTTTGATGTAGCACTCTCCGTCACCTCTGAAGTGCAGAAAAAGTAAGTGAAGGAAGTGCAGAAAAAGCGCAGAAAAAGAGCTCAAAAAATAAATAGAAAAAAACTTGCATTTTTGGCCGTGCACGAGCCCATATCTGCTTGATATAAAGGCGTTAAAAGTGGTATTATAGGACTAATAGATTTCTCTTTTGTTGTATATTGATATCGGTCTGCCAGGAAATGAACTTTTGGCAGCCACCAGTTTGCCCAATGGAGGTATTTTTACAGATGAAAGCGGCTAAGAATTACAAGTTTTGGTTCTGTGCAGGTTCTCAGGATCTCTACGGAGATGCGGTTCTTGCAAATGTTGCAGCACACACAAAGGAGATGGTTGAAGGACTTAATAAGTCAGGTCTTCTTCCCTTCGAAGTAGTATGGAAGCCTACACTTCTTACTAACGAACTTATCAGAAAGACATTTAACGAGGCTAATATCGATGACGAGTGCGCAGGTGTTATTGTATGGTGTCATACATTCAGTCCTGCCAAGAGCTGGATTATCGGTCTCAAGGAGCTGAGAAAGCCTCTTCTTCACTTCCTCACACAGTATAACGAGGAAATTCCTTATGATGAAATTGATATGGATTTCATGAACGAGAATCAGGCAGCACATGGTGATCGTGAGTGGGGTCACATTGTTACACGTATGGGCATCGAGAGAAAGCTCATCGCAGGTTACTGGACAGATGCCAACGTTCAGGCAAGAATCGGTTCTTGGCAGAGAACAGCTGTTGGTGTTGTTGAGTCAAGCCACATCCGCGTAATGAGAATTGCTGACAACATGAGAAATGTTGCAGTAACTGAGGGTGACAAGGTTGAGGCACAGATTAAGTTTGGATGGGAAGTTGATGCTTACCCTGTAAACGAGATCGCAGAGGCTGTTGGAGCAGTTTCAGAGTCAGATACCAATGCGCTGGTTGACGAGTACTATGACAAGTATCAGATTCTCCTTGAGGGCAGAGATGCCAAGGAGTTCAGAGATAAGGTTGCAGTTCAGGCACAGATTGAGATCGGTTTTGAGAGATTCCTTGAGGAGAAGAACTATCAGGCAATCGTTACTCACTTCGGAGATCTCGGTGCACTTAAGCAGCTTCCCGGTCTTGCAATCCAGAGACTGATGGAGAAGGGCTACGGCTTCGGTGCAGAGGGTGACTGGAAGGTTGCTGCAATGGTACGCCTTATGAAGGTTATGACTCAGGGTATGAAGGACGCTAAGGGTACTTCAATGCTTGAGGATTACACCTACAATCTTGTTCCTGGCAAGGAGGGTATCCTCCAGGCTCACATGCTTGAGATCTGTCCTTCAATCGCAGATGGCCCTATCAGCATCAAGGAGCAGCCCCTTTCAATGGGTGACAGAGAAGATCCTGCAAGACTTGTATTCACTTCTAAGGAAGGCTCAGGTATTGCATGTTCACTTATCGACCTTGGAACACGCTTCCGTCTCATCATCAATGCAGTTGACTGCATCAAGAACGAGAAGCCCATGCCTAAGCTTCCTGTAGCTACCAACTTCTGGGTACCCCAGCCTAACCTTTACACAGGTCTTGAGGCATGGATCCTTGCAGGCGGTGCTCACCATACAGCATTCTCTTATGATCTCACAGTTGAGCAGATGGTTGACTGGGCAGAGGCAATGGGAATTGAGGCTGTTGTAATCGATAAGAATACAGATATCAGAACCTTTAAGAACGAACTTCGCTGGAACGCAGCAGTTTACAGATAATACACAGAGAGGAATTACGACAATGAGTAATGCAAAGGCTACAATCGCTGCTGGAAAGGCAATTCTTGGTATCGAGCTTGGCTCAACCAGAATTAAGGCTGTCCTTATTGGCGAGGATAATGCACCTATAGCACAGGGATCTCATGAGTGGGAGAACCGTCTTGAGAATGGCGTATGGACATACAGTCTTGATGACATCTGGACAGGACTTCAGGATTCATATGCTGACCTGGTAAAAAATGTAAAGGCAGAGTACGATGAGGAGCTTACTGAGTTCGCTGCTATCGGTTTCTCAGCTATGATGCATGGATACATGGCATTCAACGCTGATGGCGACCTTCTTGTTCCTTTCCGTACATGGAGAAACACAATCACAGGACCTGCGTCAGAGACTCTGACAAAGCTCTTTAATTATCATATTCCTCAGAGATGGTCAATTGCCCATCTCTATCAGGCAATCCTTAATGGCGAGGATCATGTAAAGGATGTCGTTCACTTCACAACACTTGCTGGCTATGTTCATTGGAAGATGACAGGCAAGAAGGTGCTTGGTGTAGGTGAGGCTTCCGGAATGTTCCCGATCGACCTTGCTTCAAAACAGTTCAACACAAAAATGATCGAGCAGTTTGATCATGTTGTCGCTGACAAAAATTACCCCTGGAAGCTGGCCGAGATTCTCCCTGCAGTTGTGTGTGCAGGTGAGGACGCAGGTGTCCTGACTGAGGAAGGAGCTAAGCTTCTTGATCCTACAGGAAAGCTTAAGGCAGGTATTCCTCTTTGCCCTCCCGAGGGTGATGCAGGAACAGGTATGGTAGCTACCAACAGTGTTGAGGTCAGAACAGGTAATGTATCTGCAGGTACTTCAACATTCGGTATGATTGTTCTTGAGAAGGACCTTGATAAGGTTCATGACGAGATTGATCTTGTTACTACACCCGCTGGTGATCTTGTGGCAATGGCTCACTGCAACAACTGTACCTCAGATATCAATGGATGGGTTGGTCTCTTCAAGGAGTTCCTTGAGGCATACGGCGCAGACGTTGATATGGGCAAGATCTTCGGAACCCTTTTCAACAAGGCTCTGGAGGCTGACAAGGATTGTGGCGGACTGCTCTCTTACAACTACTTCTCAGGAGAGCACATCACAGGCTTTGATGAGGGACGTCCTCTGTTTGTGAGAATGCCCGACAGCAAGTTCTCGCTTGCTAACTTTATGAGAGTAAATCTTTTCACATCACTCTCAGTTCTTAAGACTGGTCTTGATATCCTTATCAACGAGGAGAACGTTAAGATTGACCGTATCTACGGACATGGCGGACTCTTCAAGACAAAGGGTGTTGGACAGGGAATCCTGGCAGCTGCAATCAACGCACCTGTTTCTGTAATGGAGACAGCTGGCGAGGGTGGCGCTTGGGGAATCGCACTTCTTGCATCTTACATGGTTAACAAGAAGGCTGGCGAGACTCTTGAGAGCTTCCTTGTAGACCAGGTATTCCACGGTGATCTTGGAACAGAGATGAAGCCTGATGCAGCAATGGTTGAGAGCTTTAACACATATATCGAGAGATATACAAAGGGCTTTGCAATCGAGCATGCAGCAGTTGACTCACTTAAGTAGAACAAAAATGTAATAATCCGATGATACCTGTCATCCGCGTCTGGCAGGTATCAAATTAATAATCAACGCGGAGAAATGAGGCAGAAATGTTAGAAGAACTTAAACAGCGAGTTTATGAAGCGAACATGCTCCTTCCTAAGTACAACCTTGTTACTTTTACATGGGGTAATGTTAGTGAGATCGATAGAGAGACTGGCTATTTTGCAATCAAGCCCAGTGGAGTTGATTACGATAAGCTTACTCCCGAAGATATGGTAATCGTTGACCTTGAGGGAAATAAGATTGAGGGTAAGTACAATCCTTCATCTGATACACCTACACATGTAGAGCTGTACAAGGCTTTCAAGAACATCGGTGGTATCGTTCATACACATTCAAGCTGGGCAACAAGCTGGGCTCAGGCTGGAAGAAGCATTCCCTGCTACGGAACAACACATGCAGATTACATCTATGGTGAGGTTCCCTGCGTAAGATGCCTTTCAAAGGAAGAGATTGAGGGTGCGTACGAGAAGAACACAGGTCTTCTCATTGTTGACTACTTCAAGGATAAGGACTATGAGGCAGTTCCTGCAGTTCTCTGCAAGAATCACGGTCCTTTCACATGGGGCAAGGACGGACACGAGGCTGTTCACAATGCCGTTGTACTTGAGGAAGTAGCTAAGATGGCATGCAGGGCAGAGATGATTAAGCCTGACGTACAGCCTGCACCTCAGGAGCTTCAGGATAAGCATTACTATCGTAAGCATGGTGCAAATGCATACTATGGACAGGGCAAATAAAAAATAGAAAGGAATTATACTACTATGAACAAACTGGAACTTCAGAAGATGGCTAACCAGGTTCGTAAGGGTATCGTTGCAGCAGTACACGGTGCAAAGGCTGGACATCCAGGCGGATCACTTTCTGCAGCAGATATGTTTACATACCTGTACTTTGAGGAGATGAACATTGATCCTAAGAACCCTAAGGATCCTAACCGCGACCGCTTTGTACTTTCTAAGGGACATACAGCTCCTGGTCTGTACTCAGCACTTGCTAACCGTGGATACTTCCCCGTTGAGGATCTCCCCACACTTCGTCACCTTGGATCTTACCTTCAGGGACATCCCTGTATGCAGGAGACTCCTGGTGTTGATATGTCATCTGGTTCACTTGGACAGGGTATCTCAGCTGCAGTAGGTATGGCTCTTGCAGCTAAGATGGATGAGAAGGATTACAGAGTATATACACTTCTCGGCGATGGCGAGATTCAGGAAGGTCAGGTTTGGGAGGCTGCTATGTTTGCAGGCGCAAGAAACCTTGACAACCTCGTAGTTATTGTTGACAACAACGGACTTCAGATTGATGGAAAGATTGAGGATGTATGTTCTCCTTATCCTATCGACAAGAAGTTTGAGGCTTTCAATTTCCATGTAGTATGCATCAACGGAAACGACTTTGATGAGATCGCTGCTGGTCTTAAGGAAGCAAGAGAGACAAAGGGCGCTCCTACAGCTATCATCATGAAGACTACAAAGGGTAAGGGCGTTTCCTTCATGGAGAACAATGTAGGCTGGCACGGCAAGGCTCCTAACGATGAGGAGTATGCAATTGCAGTTGCAGACCTTGAGAAGATCGATAAAGAACTGGAGGGCAAGTAAGATGGCAGATGTAAAGAAGATCGCAACCAGAGAGAGTTATGGTAATGCCCTTGTTGAGTGTGGAAAGGAATTTCCCAATCTCGTAGTTCTTGATGCTGACCTTGCAGGCGCAACAAAGACTGGCGTATTTTTAAAGGCATTCCCTGAGCGTCACATTGACTGTGGTATCGCTGAGTGTAACATGACAGGAATCGCAGCAGGACTTGCTACTTGTGGAAAGATTCCTTTCATTTCCTCATTCGCTATGTTCGCAGCAGGACGTAACTTTGAGCAGGTAAGAAACTCAATCGGATATCCCCACCTCAATGTTAAGATTGGTGCTACACATGCTGGTATCACTGTTGGTGAGGATGGAGCTACACATCAGTGTAACGAGGATGTTGCTCTCATGAGAACAATTCCTGGAATGACAGTTATCGTTCCTGCTGACGATATCGAGGCAAAGGCTGCAGTTAGAGCAGCTATCGAGATGGACGGACCTGTTTACCTCAGATTTGGACGTGCAGCAGTTCCTGTAATCAACGATACTCCTGATTACAAGTTTGAGATTGGTAAGGGAACAGTTGTTAAGGATGGTACAGACCTTACAATCATCGCAAATGGTATCTGTGTAGATTCTGCAATTGGAGCAGCTGAGCTTCTTGCAAAGGACGGAATCAATGCAAGAGTCGTTAACATGGCAACAGTTAAGCCTCTTGATGAGGAGCTTGTTATTAAGTGTGCTGAGGAGACTGGCAAGATTGTTACTGTTGAAGAGCATTCTGTTATCGGTGGTCTCGGTTCTGCAGTTGCTGAGTGTGTTGCTGAGAACAAGCCTGTTAAGGTTCAGAAGATTGGTGTTTATGACCGTTTCGGTGAGTCTGGTTCGGCTGCAGCTCTTGTTAAGGCATTTAAGCTTGATGCAGAGGGCGTATACGAGCAGATTAAGGCTAAAATGTAATTATTATCGGGCCTTATTAAATTATTAAACAAGGGGGCTGTCACATCTGGTAACGGGTGTGACAGCTTTTAATTACAGGAAGAATTAAGTGGAAATACCTATTTTTTCAAAACTTAATAATAGAGAACCAAAGGAAAAGGATAACTTCAGAGAGAAAATCCTTAGACACAGACTTGTTCTGTTCTACAGGGCAGTTATCGTTATAGCCATAATTCTCTGCGTGATTTTTGCAGTGTATATCACAAATAAGACGAAGATATATACAGGCTATGACGTGTTATCGGATGAAGACAGGACGGATGCAGATGATGCGGTGTACCTTGCGTATAACAATGGCTGCGCGCTGAAGTACAGCCAGGATGGAGCGGAGGCTTTCGACGGCAGCAACAATCCGATTTGGAATATAACTTTTGAGATGCAGAAGCCTCAGGTTGCGACCTGTGGACCGTTTGCGGCTCTCGGCGACTTTAAGGGAACCAAGATATTTGTTGTTAGTGCTTCCGGAGAGTCAGGGGAGATTGAGACAAAGCTTCCACTGTCATCATTCTGCGTGTCTGCGCAGGGTGTTGTGGCAGTAGTGCTCGAGGACGACAATGAGACCAAAATCAATCTCTACAGCTATAAGGGTGAGCTGCTTGCCGAGATGAAGTGTACCATGACAAAGAGTGGATATCCTGTGGATGTCTCTCTTTCTGATGACGGCATGAAGCTTGCGGTTGCGTATATGAGAATTGAGGATGGCAAGCTGAAATCATCTGTGGCCTTCTACAATTTTGATGAGGTGGGACAGAATGAGATTGATAACTATGTGAGCGGTTATGACTATGTTGACACAGTCATTCCGAAGGTTAAGTTTATCAATTCTGACACTGCCTTTGCGATAGGAGATAACAGGCTGGTAATATATAAGGGATCCCAGAAACCGGTAAGTATTTTTGATACAATGCTTACTGATGAAGTGAGAAGTGTTTTCTACGGAAATAAGACTGTCGGACTTGTGTACCGCGATGCTACGGGTGGCGGTCAGTATAGAATCGATGTATATGACGAGGAGGGCGGAGAGCCTAAGCTGTCACAGAATTTTGACATGGAATATACTGAGATAGTTCTCAAGGATAACCGTGTTCTGATTTATAACGAGACAGGATGTGAGATGTATCTGCTTGATGGAACTAAAAAGTTCAGCACTACTTTTGAAGAGCCTATGACATTGGTATCGGTTGGGGATGCTCTCACCAAGATGACACTTGTGAACAGGGAGACTGTTCAACTCGTAAAGCTTAATTGATGTGAACTGATATGAATATTTCTGATATAAACTGGCTGCTGGTGGCAGTGCTGGCGGTTCTGATATTTTTTACATACTCAGGATACCGTCGTGGTTTCGTGAAATTGCTGATTTCGCTGCTTTCAATGGTTCTGACATTTTATCTGATCTGGGTCGTGACACCCTACATCAGTGATTATCTGATAAACGAGACTCGGCTGTATGAGACAGTAAAGGAAAAACTCGATACAACCTTTGAAGAGGAAAACGCAAAACGCGATAACACAATTTACGAGAATCAGGTTGAGACCATAAATTCCTACGAGGTGCCTGGGACAGTCAAGAATGTGCTTGAGAGCAACAATACGAAGGATGTCTACAACAGTCTTGCTGTCGGGATATTTGAGGACTATGTAAGCTGCTTCCTGGCAAAGATAATAATAAAGATAATATCCTTCGTTGCAGCATATATTCTGGTGATGCTGCTCCTTAAAATGACATTCCTGTCAATGGAGATAATCGCCAAAATACCTGTCATCAGGGGAATAAACCGCATCGCGGGTATGTTCTTCGGATTTGGTGAAGGGATGTTCATAGTGTGGATGGGATATCTCGTGGGAGCAATTTTTTTCACGGAGAAGTTCAATTCAATGGTGGAAAGTAGTAGGATTCTGTCCTATTTATATGAGAAAAATATAATTCTTCAGCTGCTGCTGAAATGATTAGAATGAAAGGAACAAGGTAATATGAAAACAGTAATATGTCCATCGATGCTGTCGGCAGATTTCAATATTTTAGGCGAGCAGCTTAAAGAGATTGATGCAACGAAGGCTGAGTACCTCCATATTGATGTAATGGATGGAACTTTTGTGCCTTCCATATCCTTTGGAATGCCGGTGATTAAGTCTATAAGAGCGACAACTGATATTTTCTTTGATGTGCATTTCATGATTGTGAATCCTGAAAAGTATGTTGACGAGACTGCAAAAATCGGAGCGGATGGGATTACCTTCCACTATGAGGCGGCAGGGGAGAAGACGGAGGCAGTAATTGAGCAGATCAGGAAGGCTGGATGTAAGGTTGGACTCTCAATCAAGCCTGCGACACCAGTATCGGCTATTGAGAAATTCCTTGATAAAATAGACATGCTGCTGATAATGACTGTTGAGCCGGGATTTGGAGGCCAGCCATTTATTCCAGAGTCGTATGATAAGATCAGGGAGGCAAGAAAACTGATTGAGGATAAGGGCCTTTCTGTTGATATCCAGGTTGATGGAGGAATCTACAAGGAGAATATAGCCTCTGTTAAGGAAGCGGGTGCTAATATTTTTGTTGCGGGAAGCGCCGTATTCAAGGGAAGTATCACTGAGAATGTGGAAGCTCTGGCAAAGGAACTTGGAATGTAAGCTGTCTAAGTAACCTGGACTAAAACTGAAATATAACCATAAAGTAAAGCAAATAAAGCTGCGGGGTGTCGCATACCCGCAGCTTTATTTGTGTGGCGGTGGAGGGCCCACCGCCATATAAAAAGGAAAGCTAATTATAATGAATCGCCAAAATATAATAGTGTGAACTACTCAGCTTCTCTTACAAGCTTTCTAACTGGAAGGATACATCCAGGAGAAACAGAGAGCTCGTCCATTCCTATCTCAAGGAAGTACTGAGTGAGTTCTGTATCTGCGCCGAGCTCGCCGCAGATGCCGGCCCAGATGCCAGCCTTGTGAGCGCTGTCAGCAATCATCTTAAGCATCTTGAGGATTGCGGGATGATGTGCATTATAGAAGCGGTCAAGCTTAGCATTCTGACGGTCAATTGCCAGTGTATACTGGGTCAGGTCGTTAGTTCCAACACTGAAGAAGTCAACTTCCTTGGCAAGCTCATCAGCAATGATGACTGCTGCGGGAGTCTCAATCATGATACCTTCCTCAACGTTGTCGCCGATTGCAATACCCTCAGCCTTGAGTTCTTCTCTTACTGACTTGGAAATTGCCTTAATCTCCTGAACCTCCTCGAGAGAGATAATCATGGGATACATGATTGCAAGATTTCCGTAAGCTGATGCTCTGTAGAGAGCACGGAGCTGTGTCCTGAAGATTTCAGGTCTGGTAAGGCAGATTCTGATTGCCCTGAAGCCGAGTGCAGGATTCTCTTCCTTGTCGAGGTCGAAGTAATCTACCTGCTTGTCAGCACCGATGTCGAGTGTTCTGATGATAACCTTGCGGCCACCCATGGTCTCAACAACCTTCTTGTATGCTGCAAACTGCTCTTCCTCTGTGGGATATGTTGAAGACTCAAGATACAGAAACTCTGATCTGAAGAGTCCGATACCACCTGCATCGTTCTCGAGAACTGAACCGAGGTCGTTAGGGCTTCCGATGTTGGCGTAAAGATTAATCTTCTGACCTGACTTCGTAACATTCTCCTTGCCCTTGAGCTCGAGAAGAAGCTTCTTCTGCTCGTCGTCGGCTTCCTTCTTCTTGAAGTATCCCTGAAGTATTTCCATCTCGGGATCTACAATGAACTTACCCTCGTATCCGTCAACAATACCGATCTTGCCGTTCCATGAAGCATCAATCTCAACACCGATAAGTGCAGGGATACCCATGGTCCTTGCCAGGATTGCTGTATGAGAGTTAGCTGAACCCTGCTGGGTAACGAAGGATAGAAGCTTTGACTTGTCCATCTGAACTGTCTCAGAAGGAGCGAGGTCATCTGCTACGATAATGACAGGCTCGTCGCCGATTTCGTTGTTGTCCTCGGCACCAGTGAGAACTCTGACTACGCGCTCTGAAATATCCTTCACATCTGCGCTGCGGGCCTTGAAATAATCATCGTCCATGTTGGCAAACATGTCTGCAAAATTGTCGCCTGTTACAGCAACTGCATATTCTGCGTTGACACCCTGGGTGTTGATTATGTTCTGAATTGAATCGTTGTAATCATCATCCTCGAGCATCATTGCGTGTACGTTGAAGATTTCTGCATTGTCTTCGCCGACTGTCGCAACAGCCTTCTCGTACAATTCGTTCAGCTGCTCAATAGCAGTATCTCTTGCTGCTTCGTAGCGAGCAAACTCTGCTGCAGTGTCTTCAATCTTTTCTCTGGTGACTTTATTTTCTGTGCGTGCATAGAACTTAATCTTACCAATTGCTATGCCGTTGAATATTTTTTTACCTGATAACTGAACCACAATGTCCCCCTATCTTACCAAATGGGTAATTACAGATTCGCCTCAAAGAAAGCCTTGATTGCTTCGTATGTAGCGTCCTCGCTCTCTCCCTCAATAGTAACTGTTACTGTCTCGCCCTGCTTAACGCCAAGTCCCATAAGAGCCATGAGCTTAGCTGCGCCAGCGCTCTTCTCGCCCTTTGTGATTGTGATAGTGTCGGGATACTTCTTTGCTTCCTTTGCAAGAAGACCAGCGGGTCTAGCGTGGATACCTACGGGATCTGTTACTGTGTACTCAAATGATTTCATTTTTCTTCTCCTTTATTTTGTGGTTAATTTGTTGATTATTCAGTTACTGTATAGAGTGCAACCTCGTCAATCTCGCGGTTGGTGCACACGATTACATCTTCGCCCTTCTTGTTAACGAAGTGAAGAGCGTTGGCACATCCAGTGTTGCGGTCGATGAACTCTGTATTGTATGTGCCCTTTTCTGCATCCCAGGTGATGGCGATAGTGTCCTTGGTTCCCTTTCTCCAGCCGACAATCCAGGTCTTCTTTCCGAGGATATCGTCTGCCCAGGTTCCGTGAATCATATCTGTATCGGCCTCGGGAGCGGGGTACTTCCACTGAGGAACATAGTTGCCAAACTCATCGAGGTGATAGATTGTGAGGGATGCACCGTGGAAGGGACTGATAACACCGAGCTCTTCCTTGCCGTCTCCATCAAGGTCAACAAATACTGAATCACTTGAAGGAATGGAAGAGAGCTGTGTAACTTCCCAATCTGCGCCGTATACTGCAGGGGGCTCAAACAGGAATGTACCCTGCTCGCAGCCTACAACTGCTGCATCGTGTCCGCCACGCTTAACGAGGGAATATCCGTGGTTTCTGAGCATATCACCCTTGAGGAGTGTGAGAGGAAGAAGATTATCCTCGTTGAACTCAGAGAGATCATCGGGGAGCATTGCTCCGAAGCATGCGCCGGGGAATCTCCAATCGTTCTTGTACTCATGGCCTGTCTTGAGACAGCATACGATGAGATAATTCTTGCCAGCTCTGTTCAGGATGCCGAAACGGTGTACGAAGGGTGCCTTGCAGAGTGTTCTGATCTCCCAATCGTCCTTTCCGCGAGGTGTTGCTATTACAATCTTAGCCTCTGCGGAATCGTTAGGTGAATAGAATTTGTGAGTTGCGAGGAACTGTCCGTTGCTTCCGGGAACCTGAGCCATTGTCATTACTCCACCGGGCTCGGTCCATACGGTTTCGAGCTGCTCGCCATCCTCTGAAAAGAGATAGCAGGGGTCTGTCTTCTCAGCTGCTACAAGGAAGCAATGCTCACCATTGTAGTTAAGCTCAGACATTGCGTAGCATTTATTTAGGTTTGAAATAACCTTCTTTTCGATTTTCATCAAATGTCCTTTCTTATTATCAGTAGGCAATTGTTGACGGGGTTACTTTGCATGCTTGTCTATTATTTTGCTCATGCTGGAGTTGGCAAACATAATGTCTTCCTTCCAACTTTCGCTTCCGACATCCCACATCTCGGTAACAAATCTGCGGATGCCAAGGTCCCATGCCTTCTCGATTATTGCGTCAAAGTTAACATGTCCTGTAAGGAACGGGATCTCACGGAACTTTCCGGGCACTGTTTCCTTGAGGTGAAGGGCAAAGATATGGTCGCGACCGGTCTCTAAATCCTCAAGTACATCGGTTCCGTAAGTGAGAGCTGCATTTGTGAGATTTCCAGAATCAGGGTAAACGCCAAGGTAAGGATTGTTTACTATATTGACGTACTTCATGGATTTCTCTGTTGTATTCATAAACTCGGTCTCCATTGTCTCGAAACCAAGAACGATACCCTTAGCTGATGCCATGAGGGTTGCCTTCTTGAGGTTCTCAGTGAAGAGACGCTCGCTTTCGGCAGTTCCTTCCTCATAATATACATCGTAACCTGCAAGCTGGATGATTCTGATACCGAGATCATCTGCAAGCTGGATTGCCTTCTCCATAATCTCCATGCTTCTCTCTCTGATAGCAGGATCAGAAGAACCGAAGGGGTACTTCCTGTGTCCTGAAAGACACATGCTTCTGATGGGAACGCCGACTTCCTTCATTATATTAAGAAGCTCGAGTCTCTCGTCTGCTGTCCACTCAAGTCTTGCCAGCTTGTCATCAGTCTCGTCGATGCTGATCTCGACGAAATCATATCCGCAGTCCTTTGCACACTGGAGCTTCTCTCGCCAGGTCAATGTCTTAGGCATTGCCTTCTCATAGAGTCCTATGGAATAAGCTTTCATATTATATATACCATCCTTTCAAAATGTATCATGAGCGAAACGAACATATAATTGAAAATATTTGTTCGAAAAATCAAAGCTGAAAAATCGTATGATTCGGCAATGACGGCTCGTTTTCTCTCATTATAATGATACTTAGATATATTTTCAACCCATTTTTTCGACATTCTTAAACAAATTTACTATTTTTGTTCAAAATTAGGTGCAAAAATATTCAGCGAAATGCACAATGAAAACGAACATAAAGATATGTTTGTGTTAATTAAACGAATAAATTAAGTGTTCTGTTTGCAGAAACGCGATGAATTCAGTACTTTGAATAGCAAATTAACCATTGGTAAAAATTACTACATATTATGGATATGTTCGTTTTCGGAGAAATAGCAAACATATTTTATGTTGCTTTTGTGAGAAATGTGCTTTATATTGGGTTCAAGGGTAATTAACAGCGACCAAAAAACGGTCTGGAGCGGAGCTTCAGCCAAGCACCAACAAAAAGGAGGAAATAATGAGCAAAGTATCAGAAATGACTCGCGAGTCCTGGATCATGAGCACATTCCCTGAGTGGGGAACATGGCTCGTTGAGGATATCGAGAACGAGGTAGTCGAGCCCGGCAATGTTGCAATGTGGTGGCTTGGATGTACAGGTGTATGGTTCAAGACACCTGGTGATACAAACATCACAATTGACCTGTGGTGTGGCAACGGAAAGAGAACCCACGGCGATGGCAAGATGAAGGTTGGACATCAGATGGCAAATATGTGCGGTGGACGTGCAATGCAGCCTAACCTCAGAAATGTTCCTTTCGTTATCGATCCCTTCGCATTTAAGAAGGTAGATGCAGTTCTCGCTACTCATTATCATCAGGATCATATGTCAGCTGAGTGGGCTGCACATGTAATTCAGAGCGGCATGACTACAACAGATGAGAATGGAAATGTAATTCCCGTTCCTTTCATCGGACCCAAGAAGTCAGTTGAGACATGGGTTAAGTGGGGAGTTCCCGAGGAGCGCTGCGTAACAGTTAAGCCTGGCGATGTAATTAAGATCAAGGATCTTGAGATCGTATGTCTCGACAGCTTTGACCGTACATGTATCGTTACAACTGATAAGACAGGTCCTGACAGAGAAGAGCTTACAGGAGTTTGTCCTACAGATATGGATGAAAAGGCAGTTAACTATCTTGTTAAGACTCCTGGCGGAAATATCTATCATTCAGGTGATTCACACTTCTCTATTTACTTTGCTAAGCATGGTAAGGATTACGATATCGATGTTGCATTTGGTTCATTCGGTGAGAATCCTATCGGTATGCAGGATAAGATGAGTTCAATCGACGTACTTAGAATGGCTGAGAACCTTCAGTGTAAGGTTGTTGTTCCGATTCACTGGGACGTATGGACAAACTTCCAGGCTGACTGTGAGGAAATCCGTCTTCTCTATGATTTCAAAAAGGACCGCAACGAGTACAAGTTCCATCCCTTCTTCTGGCAGGTTGGCGGCAAGTACGTATATCCTCAGGATAAGGATAAGATCTACTATCACCATAGAAGAGGTTTTGAGGACTGCTTCGAGGCTCCTCAGAATATTCCTTTCAGATCTTGCTTATAATTGGGAGGAATTAAGATGGCAACAGTATTACAGACTATCGTTGACAAAAAGCATTACCGCTTTATTGATGAAGAGGTTACATGGCAGGAGGCAGTCAGACTTAGTGCACTTTCTCTTGTTGAGGATGGAACAGTTTCTGATGAGTATTACAAGGAAATCGTTGCTTGTATCGAGAAGCACGGTCCTTATGTAGTGTTCGAGAACTACATCGCAATGCCTCATTCAACAGAGAATGCAAAGGGTGCATTCAAGACCGGCATCGGATTCATGGTATCTAAGAAGATCGTGGATTTTGGTGAGGACGAGGACGGAGAGAAGAAGGAGGCCAAGCTCTTCTTTACACTTTCCGCAGCAAATGCTGATGAGCATATGGACAATATCTCACAGCTTATGGAGATTTTCCAGAATGAGCCTCTTCTGAATGCTCTCATGGAAGCAAATTCACCTGAGGATATCCTTGCTGCAGAAGCAAAGTATCCCTGTGAAGATACATATTAATTTTATATTTACTAAAGGGAGAATAATATGAGTATTTTAGTAGCAATATGGGAATTTTTTGCGACGTACATTATGCAGAAAGCACCCTACATGGTTGGTTTCCTTACTCTTTTAGGATACTGCCTGATGGGAAAGAAGTGGTATGATACACTTGCTGGTACACTTAAGGCTATCATTGGTATGCTGATTCTGAATGCAGGTTCTGGCGGACTGGTTTCAACTTTCCGTCCTATCCTTGCAGGACTTAAGGACCGTTTCAATCTTACAGCCTGCGTTATCGATCCTTACTATGGACAGAACGCAGTTACAGATGGTGTAGAGGCTGTTTTCGGCAAGGGATTTTCCGGAGCCATGACACTTCTGTTCATCGCATTCATCGTTAACATCCTTCTTGTTCGTTTCAACAAGATTACAAAGTGCCGTACACTGTTCACAACAGGACATGTACAGGTTCAGCAGGCAGCTACAGCTTACTGGCTGATTATGTTTGCTCTTCCTTCACTTCTTTCAAACGATGTTGCACTTATGATCGTAATGGCAGTTATCCTCGGTGCTTACTGGGCAGTAGGTTCTAACCTCACAGTTAAGCCTATGCAGGAGCTTACAGAGGGTGCAGGCTTTGCTATCGCTCACCAGCAGATGTTCGGTATCCGCCTTGCATACTTCCTCGCTGACAAGTTCTTCGGAACAAACGGCGGCAAGAAGGACAAGGAGATCAAGAAGGTTGGAGAGATGGAGATGCCTGGTTTCTTCTCAATCTTCAACGAGAACATGGTTTGTACAGCAATCCTTATGACAATATTCTTCGGAGTCATCATGGCAGTTATTGGAAAGCCTTTCTTTGTTGAGGCTGGCGCTACAAAGGATACAGAGCTCTTCGGCTTCTATATCTTCAATACATCACTTCAGTTCGCAGTTTACCTTGCAATCCTGCAGCTTGGCGTTCGTACATTCGTAACAGAGCTGACAGCTTCCTTCCAGGGAATCGCTGACAAGCTTCTTCCTTCTTCTGTACCCGGCGTTGACTGTGCAGTATGTTATGGTTTCGGCGATGCAAACGCTGTAACATTTGGTTTCCTTGCAGGTCTCACAGGACAGATTATTGCAATCATCGCACTGATCTTCATGGGATCACCTACAATCATCATCTGTGGATTCGTTCCTGTATTCTTTGATAATGCTACAATCGGTCTTGTTGCAAATGAGAAGGGCGGCCTTAAGGCATGTATCATCCTTCCCTTCCTTTCAGGACTTATTCAGGTATTTGGTGCAGCATTCATCGCTGGATGGGTTGGAATGGCATCTTACGGCGGATATCTTGGAATGTTCGACTGGGATACAGTATGGCCTATGTTCACAGTAATCATGAAGTTCCTTGGTTACGCTGGTGTAGCAATTGTTGTAATCATTCTTCTTGCAATTCCTCAGATCGAGTATCGTATGGATAAGGAAGGATATTTCCTCATCACAGAAGATTACGATGCATACGCTGAGCTTAAGAAGAAGGCATAATTTTTAGGGGGTAAAAAATGGCTAAGCTTGATAATAAGAAAATTTTAGCATGCTGCGCAAACGGCGCAGGTTCATCACTCATGATGGAGAAGGCAATCGACAAGGTTATGAAGAAGTATGGCATCAAGCCTGCAGAGCTTCGTCACTGTCCTGTATCTGAGGGCAAGTCAGCAGCTCGCAACTACGATGTTGTATTCTGTGCTCGTCCATTCGCAAAGACATTTGACGGATGCGAGGCAAACGGAACAGTACTCATTCCTCTTAAGAACGTAATGTCTTCACCTGAGATTGAGGCAGCTCTTAAGGAAGCCGGACTTATCGACTAATTTGAGAAATGTTAATACCGTTAGGTAGATAAATCTGAGCCCGGCAAGACTATATGACTTACCGGGCTCTTATTTTATACAGGCATGACCTACGGAGACAAAAATGATAAAGACAGTAATTTTTGACATTGATAACACGCTTTACAGCTACGATGATGCCCACGCCGTGGCGTTTTCGCTACTGAAAAAATATGCAGAGCAGGAGCTTGGCATGTCGCAGGAAGAGTTTGAGGACGCCCACTGTGATATGTATAAGGAACTGACCGGGTATATGGGAGACTGTGCTGGGATCCACAACAGAATGATACGATACACCAATATTCTGGAGAGGAAAGGCCTTCCGCTCTATCCCCATGCGATGAAAATGTATGACCTGTACTGGGATACGCTTATTGATAATATGGTGCCAGCGGACGGTGCCGGGGAACTGATGCAGGAGCTTAAGAGGCGGAATATTCGTATCGGTATCGGCTCGGATATGACAGAGGTTGTCCAGATCAGGAAACTTGAAAAACTTGGACTGCTGCAGTACATAGATTTTGTTGTCGTCAGCGAGGAGACGGGGGAGGAGAAACCCTCGGCCAGATTTTTTGCACGGTGCCTTGAGAAGGCGGGGTGTGAGAAGGAAGAATGTCTCTTCATTGGAGATAATATGAAAAAGGATGTGCTCGGAGCTGAAAAATTTGGCATGAAGTCAATATTGTATAATTATCCGTGCAATGATAATATATCTTCGGTAATGAAAACTGACACCTTGATGGGCCTGATTGATTTTCTTGATATATGAAAAATAATAGAAAAGAAGTAGAAAGACGACACACAAAAATACTATCGATGCTGCAGGATAAGGGAAGCGTCAATGCTAATGAGCTTGCGAGATATTTCAAGATTTCCCTTATGACAGTAAGAAGAGATCTTCAGCATCTTGAGGATAAGGGACTCCTGTTTCGAACACATGGAGGTGCTGTTCCGGCAACTGCAAAGCATGAGATAATGAGTAAGGACCGTGAGGTTGCATACTGCCGTGAGAAGATATCAGAGTATGCAGCGAGCTTTGTTGAGGATGGAGATACCATTTTCATAAATGGAAGTTCGACCGCCCTCAATATCATTAAGTATTTAGGCGACAAGCATGTTGTTGTATATACAAACAACTGTCTTGTGGTTAATATCAAGTTCCCACCCAATGTCACGGTTAATCTCACCGGTGGAGAGGTGAGGGATCATGTGATGATAGGTGAGTACGTTGTAAGAAATCTGTTCAGCATTTCGGCCGATAAGACCTTCCTCGGGTGTGCTGCTGTGTATGAAAACGGAGAGTTCCGTTATGACATTCCGACCGAGATTGGAATTAATGAGGCCATGATCGGAAGGACTACGGGTGACATGTTTATCCTTGCGGACCACACGAAGGTCCAGGCGAGGGCAAACACAGAGAGTCTGTATGGAAGCTGTATTTATGACAGAACGTTCACCATGCTGACTGACAGCAAGGCGAACGAACTGATTATCGACAGACTCAGAAAGAAAAATATTCAGGTTACTACTGTAGAAGTATAAATTTTTCAATAATTTCAGCTATGCCGTCGTTGTTATTGTCCCTTGTTGTGACATAGTCAGCGGCGGCTTTTGCGTCTTCGGTTCCATTTTTCATTGATACGCCTATGCCGGCGGTCTTGATCATTTCGATGTCATTTGCTTCATCGCCTGCGGCGACGGTATTCTCGAGGGGAATGCCAAGAAGCTCTGACATCTGCCTGAGCGCAGTTCCCTTGTTGAGACCGCAGGGCACGATTTCAAGATAGTAGGGGCATGAGAAGAAGCAGTCGAGCACTTTGCTGTACTTTTCCCTGATCCATTCCTGGAAGTCCTCAACGGCTTTTCTGTTCTCAAAATCAATGGCCAGTACCTTGACGGGACGACCGGTGACGGTTCTGATATCCTCTGTTACCTGGTGTTCCATAAGAATGTTGCCACAGTACCGTCTTACAATATCGTTATCGTTGCGCTTCTCCACGATTACATATGTGTCATCATAGGTCTGGACATGAAGGTTCCTTGCGTTTGCCTCATCAAACACTTCGAATACGATGTCGAGTGGCAGGTCCTTCTTGAAAAGAATCTTGCCGGCTCCCATATCGTAGAGAATTCCTCCGTTAAATGCCACGAGGTAGCAGCCTTCCTCTGTGAGGCCGAGTCTCTGGGCCTGCTTGATTGCGCTTACAAGGGGGCGCCCAGTGTTAATGATGACCTTGTGCCCCTTGGTGAGAGCTGCGTGGATAGCATTGTAATTGCCCTCTGTGATTTCCTTTTTGTCGTTTAACAGGGTTCCGTCCAGATCCAGAAAAAGAGCTTTTGTATTCATTGTTATATTTCCTTTATGAGAATCAGATTTTATATTATAATGTTAAGGTATTGCTCATTATACAATAAGTGTTGTGAATTTACAAAATGAGTGGGTATTGCCTGAAAAGAGAGGTTTGTATGAGTTTTTCAGAATTGTTTATGTATGTTCCTGGAGTGATTATTTTTCTCATTGGTTCTGGCCAGGTCAGAAGATGGCTGCAGCTTAAGAAGAAGGGTGCGTGCGTACAGGGTCGCGTCATCAGCACAAAGCATGTGGTAAAAAAGGATAAGCAGAACCGGGAGACCATGAACTACTATGATGTCACGGTTGAGACTGTTGACAGCGAGACTGGCCATAAGGAGCGCCAGGTGGTTAAGTCGCCGACTGAATATATTGAGTCGCAGGAAGTCAATGTGGTCAATCTCGGCAACGTAATCCGCCTTGAGGAAAAGGTTGATGAGTCTCTTTTCAATCCATGGGTGACGATGATTGGCGGAGCACTTCTGATTCTTCTCGCCCTCTTCCAGAACCAGGGGAAGCTCGTTGCGGCAATGTGCTGCCTTGTCCTCATTCTTGTTGGTGCAGGTGCTGTCCTGATTAGGGGTTATGCAGTGCTGAAGAAGAGGAAGCTTGTGACCATAAAGTGTGAGATTACTGATGTGTACAAGCGTCAGATTTCCAAGGAAACAAAGATTGTAAAGGGTTCAAAATATACCTACTACCCAATCGTAAAGTATGTAGTGGATGGAAAAGAGAATATCAGGCGCTGCAATATCAATTCCAGCAATGAGAAGGAATTTGTGGTTGGCGGGACCTTTGACCTGTACCTTGATGAGGCAACAGGCGAGGTTCTTGAGAAGCATGAGAATATAATCAACCTCGTTGTGGGAATTGTGATTCTTGTAATCGGACTTGTGGCTGCGTCTGGGATACTCTCGCAGATAATTCCGCACTGATGAAATCGTGAGAAAGGTGAATTGATATGAAAGTTGTAATGCTGGAGAGAAACAGTCTTGGAATGGACGTGGATGTATCTGGATTTGAAAAATTGGGAGAGTTCACTGCGTATCCTGTATCTTCGGAGGAGGAGACCATAGAACGGGTCAAGGATGCAGACTGTATTGTTGTAAATAAGGTTAATATTAACGAAAAGACAATTGGACAGGCGAAAAATATTAAGCTTATCCTTGAGACAGCGACAGGTGTCAACAATATTGATCTTGAGTACTGTAAGAGCCGTGGAATCAAGGTTGCCAATGTCGCAGGTTATTCTACGGAGACCGTGGCGCAGCATACCTTTGCTTTATATTTTTACCTGGCAGAGCATATGCCCTATTACGATAATTACGTGAAGAGTGGCCAGTATGGAAATCAGCCTGTTTTCACGCACTTCGAGAATTACTTCAATGAGCTTGCGGGCAAGACCTGGGGCATCGTGGGACTAGGCTCAATTGGAAGAAGTGTTGCAAGAATTGCGGCGGCCTTTGGATGTAAGGTTGTATATTATTCTGCGTCTGGCAGAAAATATGATGTGCCCTATGACGCAGTTGATCTTGACACTCTGCTCGGGGAGTCCGACGTTATCTCAATTCATGCGCCGCTCAACGAGTATACAAATAATCTCTTCAACAAGGACACAATTGCGAAGATGAAGAAGAGCGCATACCTGATTAATGTTGGAAGAGGTCCGATTATCAACGATGCTGACCTTAAGGAGGCTCTTGATAATGGTGTCATTGCAGGGGCTGGCCTTGATGTTCTTGGGAAGGAGCCTATTGAGAAGACTAATCCGCTGGGCGAGATCATGGATTCTGACAAGCTGGTCATCACTCCCCATGTGGCGTGGGCTTCCTACGAGGCGAGGTACAGGCTCGTGCAGCTGGTGATTAAGAATGGCGAGAAGTTCCTTGCGGGGGATACAGAAGGCTTTGTGGTTGGATAGAAGAAGGAGACAGTAATGGGAATTGTAATTGAGAAGGCGAAGGTTGTTCTTCCTGTATATGAAAGTGGAAAGTATGTTAAAAGCATCATCAAGGATGCCTCTGTATATATAGAAGGAAAATATATCAAGGCAGTCGGTGACGAGGCTCCTGCAGGATTTGTGGCAGATGAGGTGATTGACGGAACGGACCGTCTTGTGATTCCGGGAATGGTTAATGCCCATACACACTCATATATGACAGTATTCAGGAATGTTGCAGATGACCTGTCCTTTATGGACTGGCTCTTTGGAACTATTGACCCCTTAGAGGGAAAGCTTGTGCCTGAGGATGCATATTGGGGTGCCAAGCTTGCAATGATGGAGATGATCCGGTGCGGAACCACCACCTTCTGTGATATGCACATGCACGTACATCAGACCAACAGGGCTGTCTCTGAAGCCGGAATGAGAGCCGTGATTGGCCGTGGTCTCGTAGGAGGTCTCGAGGATGGAAAGGTCAATGATGCGGGAGCAGTCAGGCTCGCGGAGGCCCTCGAGGAGATGAAGGATGGAGAGATCTGTGACAGACTTAACTTCAGGCTCGCACCCCATGCACCATATACCTGCGATGAGGGATTCCTTAAGGTTGTGGCAATGCTTGCGAAAGAAAAGGGTTACGGCATCAGCATGCACCTGTCAGAGTCAGTAGCTGAGTGCGAGGGTACGCAGGAGAATTATGGAAAGACTCCCATCGAGTTTGCTGAGAGTGCGGGAGTGTTTGAGGTTCCCTGCATTGCAGCGCACTGCGTGCAGGTTGATGACAAGGATATTGCCATCATGGCAAAAAATAATGTCAGCGTTGTTTCAAACCCCGCTTCTAACATGAAACTCGGAAATGGATTTGCACCCATTCAGAAGATGCTTGATGCAGGCGTGAATGTCTGTCTTGGAACGGACGGAGCTGCAAGCAACAACTCGCTCAATATGTTCCACGAACTGTCGCTGATGACACTCATCCACAAGGGAACAGGCAAGACTCCCCAGTGCGTGTCAGCACAGGAGGGATTTGCTATGGCGACAATAAACGGAGCCAAGGGACTGGGGCTCGATGCGGAGATTGGAACCATTGAAGCTGGCAAGAAGGCTGATGTCGCCATTCTCGACATGAATACCCCTTCACTTACCCCACACAATAATCTTCTCGCGGGACTGTGCTACTCTGCTAATGGTTCTGAGGTTGAGACGGTCATCATTGATGGACAGATTGTCATGAAGAACAGGAAGATTCTCACAATCGATGAGAAGGAGGTATACTCAAACATCGACAGGATTGTAAAGAGACTGGAGCTTGATAAGAAGGAATACTAGGATAAGGAGAGATACTTCAAAGCGGGAAATACTAAACTACAAGTATAGTATACAAATTTAATAAGTGTGTTAGACTTTATTCAGTAGCCGGCAGGTAACCGGAAACAGAAGATAGGAACAAAAAAACAGAAATTTAAAGGATGATAGGATATTACCAAGGAAGACAGAGAGATGAAGTGATTCGGGGCGGAGTCTGTAATCAGTTCATTGTTCTCCGGGTTACTCCTGTCATCCGATTTTTGTTCTTTGACAACTGAATACGGATCATGATTTAAGAACTCTTAACAACGTTTATTGTTTTACAAGGAGGGCTAACGCCATGATGAAAATTACTACTGACACACTTAGAACTTCTCAGGATGCTCTGGACTACATCATCTACATGATGCTCAGCGGCAGCTTCAAGGGCAGCCGAATGAAGAGCCCACTTCTTGAGAGAAAGCTCCTGCTCGGTTATAGAGAGATTAAGGAGAAGGACCGCGAGAGGCTGGAGGATATCACAGCTTATCTCACAGACGCGGTTATGGGGAATATCTTCCCCGAGGATATCTGGAACGGTACGGTGAATACCTACCTCGTCAAGAACCCTGCTACAGGACATGTAGAGGTGAGATGCTGCACTGACAGGCTTGTCCTTCAGATGAGCGGACGCTTCGTAAATCCTGGCAGACAGGACTTCATCTTCAGGCTTACTGAGAAGGATGCCACCGAGGAACCGACGGTGTACAGGTACAGCACTTTCCGCAGCGATGACAACTGGTCAAAGCTTCCATCAGCTGGCAGAATTGCCCAGCTGGTGGGCTGAAAAGCCCACTAAAAGTGGTGCAAAAAATTGTACGTAAATTTGTGCTAAAGTTTTTTTGGAAATAGCCGAAATAATTACTTGACAGCACCTAGTGAGGGTGTTATTCTATAATTCCCGCTGATGACAGCGGTAACTAATTTCACAGCATTCCATAACGGCAGCGGTGCCGGAAGGAAAGGAAATTTCCGGGAATGCATCTATCGGCCGAAAGGTCGTTTGCAAACTATTTCTACCTTGAGACTGGTTCAGTTTCAGCAACTCGTTAATTTTTTCTTTGACAATTGAATATGGAATTATTAGTTTCTGTTTCAGACGAAAGTGAGGTATAGCTTATGGATGCTTATACATTTGGGATTGACATGGTTGCTACTGGAAAGCGTATCAGAACGCTTAGAATTCTTAACGGCCTTAGAGTGACAGACATCAGCTCGTACATGGGATTTGAGGATCCCCAGGCTGTGTACAAGTGGCAGAGTGGAAAGTCGTTGCCGAACCTTGGTAACATGATTGCTCTGGCAAAGCTTTTTAAGACACCTATTGAGAGTATAGTAGTTCTTACAGGAGAGGAGCATGACTCCTCTCCTGTTGTTATTAATGATGAATTAGAGATCAGCGCTGCCTAAATAGCGGATCTGTTCGTCGGTGAGGACATCGATCTCCTTGCCGAGGAACTTGAGCTTTCTGATTGCTACGTCAGCGTCTACTTCTTCGGGAACATCGATGAGCTTCTCTGTGAGCTCTGATGCATGTTCAACAAGGTACTTAGCTGAAAGTGCCTGGATTGCAAAAGACATATCCATAATCTCAGCGGGATGACCGTCGCCACATGCGAGGTTAACAAGTCTTCCTTCGCCGAGGATGTAAATCCATCTTCCGTCGGGGAGCTTATAACCCATGATATTTTTTCTCATCTCAGCAGACTCTACACAATTATCACGGAGCCATGCTACATCAACTTCGCAGTCGAAGTGACCTGCGTTACAGCAGATAGCACCATCCTTCATGACTGCAAAATCCTCTGAATCAATTACACCGCTGCAGCCGGTAACGGTTACGAAGAAATCGCCGACCTTTGCAGCTTCCTTCATAGGCATTACATCGAAGCCGTCCATGACTGCTTCGATTGCCTTGACGGGATCAATCTCAGTAACGATAACTCTTGCTCCGAGACCCTTGGCTCTCATTGCAGTACCCTTACCACACCAGCCGTAGCCTGCAACAACTACAATTTTGCCTGCGACGATAAGGTTTGTCGTACGGTTGATGCCGTCCCATACAGACTGGCCTGTGCCGTAGCGGTTATCAAAGAAGTGCTTACACTGGGCATTGTTTACTCTTACCATGGGGAAGCGGAGTCTTCCCTCTTTGTTCATTGCCTCGAGTCTGATAATACCCGTTGTGGTCTCTTCGCATCCGCCGATTACATTGTCGATAAGCTCGGGGAGCTCGTTGTGAATCATGTTAACCAGGTCGCCACCGTCGTCGATGATGATGTTGGGGCCTGCCTCGAGTACGGCACGGATGTGTCGCTCGTACTCTTCAGGAGTTGCGTCATACCATGCATGAACCTCAAGTCCGTCATCTACTAGTGCTGCAGCAACATCATCCTGTGTTGACAGGGGATTGGAGCCTGTCACGTACATCTCGGCACCGCCGGCTGCAAGTACCTGACAGAGGAAACCTGTCTTTGCCTCGAGATGAACTGAAAGCGCTATTTTTTTCCCTGCAAAGGGCTTGGTCTCAGAAAATTCCTCATGGAGTGTTCTGAGGAGATCACAGTTCCTGTGAACCCACTCAAGCTTACGGTGGCCTGACTCAGCCAGTGTTATATCGCGAATTTCGCTTGCCATATCTATCCTCCTAAAAAATTATATTTTTCATTAGCATATTCCATAATACAATAAAGAAAGCAGATGTTGCAATGAAAAGCAGTTTACTTGCATATAATTCGCTAATCTTATAAAATGATTGTTGTGAAAATAGGTAAACAGACTGACGGTATGGAGGTCAGAAATGATAAAAGTAGTGAGTGAAGAGAAGCCAATCTACGTTATTGGCCATAAGAACCCTGACACGGATTCAATCTGCGCAGCAATTGCGTATGCGAATCTGAGAAATGTTATTGAAGGAACGGACAGATATGTTCCAAGGCGTGCAGGACACACAAATCCTGAGACGAAGTTTGTGCTTAAAACCTTCAATATTAGAAAGCCGGAATACCTTGATACTCTGGAGCCCAGAATCCGTGACGTCGGAATGAGAACAACTGCTGGTATTGATGCAGAAACTTCCCTCAAGAAGGCATGGGAGCAGATGAAGGAGGAGAAGCTTCGCACACTTCCTGTTTTCAGGGACGGTGAGCTTGTGGGTATGATAACCCAGGGAGATATTGCCAGGTCCATGATGGAGGAGCATGACAGTACTGTTCTCTCGTCTTCGGCTGTGAGCTGCCGGAATATCGTGGAGACTGTGGATGGTGAGCTGATAGTCGGCGACCCTGATGCAGTGTTCAAGGAGGGAACGATTGCCATCGGTGCAGCCAATCCTGAGGTTATGGTGCAGCATATCAAGCCGCATTCCATGGTGATTATGGGTAACAGGGCAGATGCACAGATTTCGGCTCTTGAGCAGAAGGCTGACTGGCTTATTGTATGTCTTGGCAGCGAAGTGTTCGAGCAGATTAAGAGGCTTGCAAAGGAAAATAAGTGCAATATAATTGTCACTCCCCACAGTACCTATAAGACGGCGCGCCTAATAAATCAGTCGATGCCTGCCCGTCACGTTATGTATGATGGAGATCTGGTATTCTTCCATGAGCAGGATTTTGTTAAGGATGTAAAGAAAACCATGACAAAAGTGAGGCTGAGATACTTCCCGATTCTGAGCCGTGAAAACAAGTTCATGGGCATGATATCACAGAGAAATCTGCTCGACATGGAGAAACAGCAGGTTATTCTTGTGGACCATAATGAAAAGACACAGTCTGTAGATGGTATTGAATCAGCTGAGGTCATTGAGGTAATAGATCACCATAGGATTGGAGGACTGCAGACAGCGGCTCCTGTCTTCTTCAGAAACCAGCCTCTTGGCTGTACTTGTACAATCGTTGCGAGAATGTACAAGGAGAACGGCGTGGAGATAAGCAAGGACATGGCGGCAATAATGTGTTCTGCGATTCTCTCCGATACGCTCTGCTTCAAGAGTCCGACCTGCACTGATATTGACAGGAAGATTGCTTCGGAACTTGCGGAAATTGCAGGAATTGAGCCTGAGAAGTTCGCTGAGGAGATGTTCCGTGCGGGAAGTGAAGTCAGCGATAAGACTGAAGAGGAAATTTTTTACCAGGATTTCAAGGTGTTCTCGGTTGAGGGCAGGGATATTGGTGTTGCCCAGATTACCATCGTGGGTGAGGATCTGATTGAGAAATTATCTGAGCGTATGCTTCCGTTCATGCACGAGCTTCTTGGAAGAACCCATCTCGACGCGGCCATGCTGATGCTTACGGATGTAATGAAGGAGTCTACAGAACTGCTCTTTGTTAATAAGAAAGAACAGCAGGAGATGAAGACAGTTATCGAAGAGGCATTTCGCGTTAAAGCGGAGGAAGACCATGTATTCCTTCCGGGCCTCGTGAGCCGCAAAAAGCAGCTTATGCCTAGAATTACGATTGCAATGCGAGATATGTAGGAGAAAATGAGAAATAGACTTGTTGTATTTTTAATATCGGTTGCAATGATTATGTCGGCAGTTCCAGCGCCGGCCATGGCACAGAATGATATTCCACCTGCGATACAGGAAGAATGTGTTGTAGTGGACTCTGACGATGAGAAAGTGGCGGTGGAGCCTCTGGGGAATGTGTCTGGAAAATGCGGCGAGAACCTGTACTGGGAACTGACAGGCACCTCGGCGGAGGGGTACACCCTGAAGTTCTCTGGGAGCGGTTCCATGAACTTTGTGATGCCGGGAGAGCCTGTAGGAATCCCCTGGTATGACTATCGTGCAGATATCGTAAAAATCGAGCTGATAGATACGATGGATTATATTACGGATAGTGCCTTTAAGGAGTTTTCAAGACTTAAGAGTGTTTCGATCCCGGGCTCTATCGAGACGATAGGAATGTATGCCTTCAAGGATTGTACAAACCTTGAGAGTGTCAATTTTTCAAAGGGTCTTTCGTATATTGACAGCCAGGCTTTTGAGGGCTGTTCGAAATTAAAGGATATCTCGCTTCCTGATTCCCTTACAACAATCAATATGTGTGCATTCAGGGACTGTACATCACTTGAAAGTGTCCTGCTGCCGAACAGCATAACAACACTCGGCGAGGAGGCCTTCTATGGGTGCATAGCTCTATCGGAAGTCAATATACCTAATCAGCTCACTTCTCTGGAGAATGGGCTGTTCTGGAAGTGTTCAAGCCTGAAGAATATTACGATTCCAAGTACAGTTACTACGGTGGGGTATCAGGTGTTTTTAGAGTGCAAGAGTCTGGAGAGCATTGTCTTTCCAGATAGTGTGACCAGCATCGGGAACTACGCTGTGGCGAGCTGTGACAAGCTGAAAAAGATTGTCCTTCCGAAAAATCTCACAGCAATTGCACCTGGATTATTCAGTGAGGATAAGAGTCTTGAAAGTGTTACTATTCCAAGCGGCGTAACTAGCATTGGGATGTATGCATTTGAAAAGTGCTCTAGGCTTTCGAGTATTGAACTTCCAAGCCTTGTTACAACTATCGAAAAGAATGCTTTCTATTCATGTAGTAATCTGAAGGAAATTGAAATCCCTGCGGGGGTGACAAGGATTGAGGAGTGTACATTTACATATTGTGACTCGCTGGAAACTATCACGATTCCTACGAGCGTTACTTATATTGGGAAGTCTGCGTTCCAGTATTGCAGTGGTCTGAAGAGTCTCGAATTCCCGGATTCAATTACTGAAATCGATGAGCGGGCATTTAGTGGATGCTACAACCTTGCAAGACTTAATCTTTCTGACAACGTGACCTCAATCGGAGAAAATGCGTTTGAGGGCTGCACCAACCTGATCCTGCTATGCAGCAGCCAAAGCTATGCCATGGAGTATGCAAAGCAGGCAGATGTGACATATCTGCCCACTGACGCAGAACAGAAATACAGTGGCACCTGCGGCGAGAATGCGACGTGGAATCTGGATTGTGCTACCGGTAAGCTGGTGGTATCCGGCAACGGCATTATAAAGGACTATTCCTTTGGTGGTTTTGCTGACTGGTATCCGTACCGCAGTTACATTTCCTTTATTGATATTAAGGATGGAATAACCGCAATAGGCAGCTATGCGTTTGCCGATTGTTCTTCTCTGGTGGATATTACAGTTCCAACGAGTGTATCCAGAATTGAGAGTCGTGCATTTTCTGGCTGTACAGGCATAGAAGAAATATATCTGCCTGCTCCCTCGTTGACGGTTCTGGACGGAGCGTTAAAAAACTGTACGAGCCTTAAAAAGATAGTATTTTCGTCAGATGAATTGGTAAAGGCATTGAATGAACTTAGAAAAGGATCAGCTTTGCTGATTTTTAATGGCGATGTATTTAGCGGCTGTACTGCACTTAAGGAGGTGCGAATCCATCAGAGGGTACTTTCGCTTTCAAATAGTACTTTTCCGAAAAATGAGGGCCTGGTAATTTATGGTCATTCCTCAATACAATCAGCTGTGGAAAGCGCCTCTCTTACGTTTGCTTCGATAGATACCTATACCATTTCCTTTGATGGAAACGGGGCGGAGAGTGGAAGTGTCGATGCGATTGAGAATTGTACCAAGGATACTTATTATACACTTCCTGAGAATGCTTTTGTGCGAGAGGGATACACCTTCTCCGGGTGGAATCAGAATGCGGAAGGCCTATCTGAAACGTATTCTCCAGGTGATTCCTTTAAGGCAACAAAAGTGAACGATGTAGTTTTCTATGCGCAGTGGAAAAAGAATGCTGATCCGATTGGGCCAGGAGAAGAAGATGAAGATGATGATCCTGACGATGAAACCATTGTAGAACCCGTTGATAAAGTCGGAAGCAATGAGTATGTAATAACGCTTGTAAAGGGTGCGAGGGTTGACATTCCTGAGCTTAAGAAGCAGAAGACAGACGGAAAGCTTTATTCTGCGAGGACGACGAATAAAAGAGTTGCGAAGGTAAGCACTGGCGGCAGAATTACGGCAGTCGGGCCGGGAGAATGTGAGATTTTTGTTGAACGACCGGAAGCATCCTACCACTGCACTGTGAAAGTAAGTGTGCCAGGCTTTGCGAAGAAAAAATATGTCATGAATGTGGTGGATAACCAGCAACAGACGGCTTTACTGCCACTTGAGTTTTCCGGGACGAATCTGGCAGTAACCTACAGCATACCTGCCAGGTCGCAGGCGATTGCCACGGTGGATTCTAAGGGCGTAATCACACCTGTTAAAAAGGGCAAGGTCAAAGTAACGGCAACTGTGCTGGGCAGGAAATACACCTGTATGGTCTATATTTATAATCCATACTTAAAACCTGTCAGGTCCAATACAATCAGAGTGGGAAAGAGCCTTACACTAAAGGTGGGTGACGGTGTGAAGTCCACTGAATGGTGGTCTGAGAACCCCGAGATTGCCGCGGTAAACAAAAAGGGCAAGGTCGTAGGAAAGAGCGCAGGAGAGACAACGATATATGCTCGCAATAATGAAATATTGATGCAGAAGAAGATATATATTACACAATAGAAAATCCATGTTGGAGGAATTAGTATGAGTAAAAATTATGACGTGATAATTATTGGTGCAGGCCCCGGCGGAATTTTTTCCGCATATGAGCTTAGCAGGAGCAATAAGAATCTGAAGATCGGAGTGTTTGAGACTGGCAATCCTCTTGATAAGAGAAAGTGTCCTATTGATGGTAAAAAAATAAAGACCTGTGTTGGCTGCAAGACCTGTTCCATTATGAACGGATTCGGCGGAGCGGGCGCATTCTCTGACGGAAAGTACAACATTACAAATGAGTTCGGAGGCAATCTCTACGAGTATATCGGAAAAGAGAAGGCGATTGAACTGATGCAGTATGTAGACGAGATTAATCTGTCTCATGGTGGTGAGGGCACTAATCTGTTCTCGACAGCAAACAGCGATTTCAAGACTATATGTATAAGAAATAATCTGCATCTTCTGGATGCGCAGGTGCGTCATCTTGGAACTGACATTAACTACAAGGTTCTTGAGCAGCTCTTTGCTGAACTTAATGAATGCGTTGATTTCCACTTCCTTACATCAATCAAGGATGTCAAGAAGGAGGGGGATCTGTTCACAGTTACTGATGCAGATGGAAATGAGTACACCTGTAAGGACTGTATTATTTCTGTTGGAAGAAGCGGAAGTAAGTGGATTGAGGGAATCTGTAAGAATATGGGCCTGAAGACCAATTCAAGCCGCGTTGATATCGGCGTGAGAGTTGAGCTTCCTTCCATTGTTTTTGACCATATCACAAATGAACTCTATGAGAGTAAGATTGTCTACAAGACAGAGAAGTACCAGGATAAGGTAAGAACCTTCTGTATGAATCCTCACGGTGAGGTTGTTGAGGAGAATACTAACGGAATTATTACCGTTAACGGACATTCATATGAGGACGTCTCTAAGCATACTCAGAACACGAACTTTGCGCTGCTGGTATCAAAGCATTTCACGGAGCCCTTCAATGACAGCAACAGCTATGGTGAGAGTATTGCAAGGCTTTCCAACATGCTTGGCGGCGGTGTAATCATTCAGCGTTTTGGTGATCTGATTCGTGGACAGAGAAGCTCGGAGAAGAGACTCAGCAAGTCCTTCATGACACCTACACTTGCGGCTACACCTGGAGACCTCAGTCTTGTTATGCCCAAGAGAATTCTCGATGGTATAATTGAGATGATTTACGCGCTTGATAAAATTGCGCCTGGAACAGCAAACGACGACACACTTCTCTATGGTGTCGAGGTCAAGTTCTACAATATGGAGGTTGAGGTTGACGAGCACCTCGAGACAAAGGTGAAGGGTCTCTATATCATCGGAGATGGCAGTGGAATAACGCATTCACTTTCGCATGCATCAGCAAGTGGTGTCCATGTGGCAAGAGTGATTCTTGGACAGGACTGATTGATATATTGAAGATATGTATATATGCTTCGGAAGTGCGGCTAAGCATCTTGCTGGCTGTTGTAGTTTGGGAAAGTTTCTGACTGGCTTCTGAAACGGAAGAAAGGCAACGGAATTGGGGGAATCCTTGAGTTCCGTTGCTTTTTTTGGCGCAGTAGGGGAGGTAGGGAGGCCGGAT
>DCHL01000104.1:0-2038 GCA_002317595.1 Lachnospiraceae bacterium UBA1753
AGATGTATAGGGCAGACGCGAAAAGAAAGAGGGAGCCAATACGGAAGTCTGCTAAGAGGCAGAGAAGCCCACTAAGAGGCGGAGCAGATGTATAGGGCAGACGCAAAAAGAAAGAGGGAGCCAATACGGAAGCCTCCAAAGAAAAAAGATAAAATTAGTACTTGCAAAGTCGTATGCAGGTGTGATAATCTTTCGGTAGTTAGCCGTGGAAACGTTTTCATAGAATTTTTTCGGCACAGATAACAGTGGAAATTTAAGAAAGTTCGTAAATAACGGAGGATACAATGACTTTAGAGACAAGAATGCAGAGGACAGTCGTTTCCGGTAATCTGGAAACACAGCTTGCAGAGCTTACACAGAAAAATTATGGAAAGAGCATTAAGGAGTGCAGTGATTCAGAGGTTTACTACTGCGTACTTCAGCTGGTTAAGGACTTTATCAAGGCTACACCCCAGATCACAGGTGATAAGAAGGTGTACTACATTTCAGCCGAGTTCCTTATCGGAAAGCTTCTTTCAAACAATCTTATCAACTTAGGTATCTATGACAAGGTGGCAGAGGTTCTTGAGAAGAACGGCAAGACACTTGCGGATATCGAGGAGGCCGAGCCCGAGCCTTCACTTGGAAACGGTGGACTTGGAAGACTTGCAGCATGCTTTTTGGATTCAATCGCAACTTTAGGACTTCCCGGAGATGGAATCGGTCTTAACTATCACTACGGTCTGTTCAAGCAGGTGTTCAAGGAGAGACTTCAGAAGGCTGAGAAGAACGATTGGATTGAGGACAACAGCTGGCTTACCAAGACAGACACAAGCTTTACTGTTTCCTTTGGTGACAGAAAAGTTAAGTCAGTTCTTTATGATATTGATGTAGTTGGTTATGAGAATGGCCTCAACAAGCTTCATCTCTTTGACATTGAGTCTGTTGATGAGTCTATCGTTGAGGACGGAATCAGCTTCGATAAGGAAGATATTGAGAAGAACCTTACACTGTTCCTCTATCCCGATGATTCAGATGAGGCAGGTAACCTTCTTAGAATCTACCAGCAGTACTTCATGGTATCAAACGGTGCACAGCTCATCATCAGAGAGCTCGAGAGCAACCAGGTTGACCTCCACAAGATGTATGACCATGCTGTAATCCAGATCAATGATACACATCCCACAATGGTTATCCCTGAGCTTATCAGAATTCTTGTTCAGGATAAGGGCTTCAAGGTAAACGAGGCTATCAGGGTTGTATCTAAGACCTGCGCTTACACTAACCACACTATTCTTGCAGAGGCTCTTGAGAAGTGGCCCCTTGAGTATCTTGAGAAGGTTGTTCCACAGCTTGTTCCTATTATTAAGGAGCTTGACAGACAGGTGGCAAGAAAATATAAGGACGAGAGAGTCTGGGTTATCGATGAGAATGACAGGGTTCACATGGCTCACATAGATATCCATTATGGATTCTCAGTAAATGGTGTTGCTGCTATTCATACGGATATTCTCAAGGAGACAGAGCTTCATCCCTTCTACGAGATTTATCCTGAGAAGTTCAACAATAAGACAAACGGAATCACCTTCCGCCGCTGGCTGCTTTCCTGCAACCAGGAACTGGCAGCATTCCTTTCAGAGACAATCGGAAACGGATATAAGAAGGATGCGGATGAGCTTGAGAAGCTTCTTGCATTCGCTGATGATGAGGCAGTTCTCGACAGACTTGCCCAGATCAAGAAGAACAGAAAGGTTGAGCTTGCTTCATATATTAAGGAAAAGGAAGGAATTGAGATCAATCCTGATTCAATCTTTGATATCCAGATCAAGAGACTTCATGAGTACAAGCGCCAGCAGATGAACGCCCTCTACATCATCCATAAGTATCTTGAGATCAAGGGCGGCAAGAAGCCTGCAACTCCCATGACATTCCTCTTCGGTGCTAAGGCAGCTCCTGCATATGTCATCGCACAGGATATCATTCACCTCCTTCTGGTGCTTTCAGAAATCATAAACAATGATCCTGATGTAAGCCCTTACATGAAGGTTGTCATGGTTGA
>DCHL01000104.1:2102-2424 GCA_002317595.1 Lachnospiraceae bacterium UBA1753
AGCAGATTTCCCTTGCTTCCAAGGAGGCTTCTGGAACCGGCAACATGAAGTTCATGGTAAACGGTGCAGTTACTCTCGGAACTGATGATGGTGCCAATGTTGAGATCCACGAGCTCGTTGGAGACGACAACATCTATATTTTTGGCCAGGATTCAGATACCGTTATTGAGCATTACGCGAAGGCTGACTACGTGTCAAAGGATTACTACGAGAAGAGTCCTGTCATCAAGGAGGCAGTTGACTTCATCGTTTCCAAGGAGGCACTTGCCGTTGGTCATGAGGAGAATCTCACAAGACTCTACAAGGAGCTTCTCAATAAGGA
>DCHL01000104.1:2595-3694 GCA_002317595.1 Lachnospiraceae bacterium UBA1753
AACAGAGACATCTGGAAGCTTCCTGAGCTCTCTGAGGCAGCATCTGTCAGCAGAAAGTAAGAACCTGTAAACGACGTGAAACGAACTCGGATAAGGATTGCGCTCGTTTTTAGCACTATGGATAATTCCGGCCACGGAGCGCTCTGTGGCCGGCAAAAAATAAAACGAGGAATAGATTAATGAAAACAAAGAAAAGAGAGGCGGGAATTCTCCTGCCGGTGGCTTCTCTACCATCTAAATATGGAATCGGCTGCTTCTCGAAAGAGGCATATGAGTTCGTGGACTCGCTGGTTGCTGCAAATCAGCATTACTGGCAGATACTTCCCCTTGGTCCTACCGGATACGGGGATTCACCCTATCAGTCATTCTCAACCTTCGCGGGCAATCCGTACTTCATCGATCCTGAGGACCTCATTAAGAGGGGCTGGATCAGTGAGAAGGAGTGTGACAGCTATGATTTTGGCGATAATGCTCAGTTCATAGACTATGAAAAAATATACCTTTCACGTTTCAAGATGCTTCGCACTGCATTCAAGAACAGCAATATTGAGAAGGACGCAGACTTTAAGAAGTTTGTAAAGGATAACGCTTCCTGGCTTGATGACTATGCACTCTATATGGCAGTGAAGACTTCCAAGGGCAATGTGTGCTGGGTTGAGTGGGATGAGGATATCAAGCTCAGAAAGAGCACAGCAATGAAGAAGTACCGCAAGGAACTTGCTGAGGAGATTCTCTTCTATCAGTTCCAGCAGTATATGTTTGCTGTTGAGTGGACTGCGCTCAAGGCATACGCTAATGAGAAGGGCATACGCATTATCGGGGATATTCCGATTTACGTGGCCTTCGATTCCGCTGATGCATGGGCTAACCCTGAGCTCTTCCAGTTCGACGAAAACTGCACACCTGTTGCAGTGGCTGGCTGCCCACCCGATGCATTTTCTGCAACCGGACAGCTGTGGGGCAATCCTCTTTACAAGTGGGATTACCATGCTTCCACAGGATATGAGTGGTGGATGAAGCGTCTCGGACATATTTTTTCCCTGTATGATGTAATCAGAATTGACCACTTCAGGGGCTTCGATGAGTACTATTCAATTCC
>DCHL01000104.1:3796-4164 GCA_002317595.1 Lachnospiraceae bacterium UBA1753
GCTGAGGACCTCGGATACCTCACACCTTCTGTGCTTAAGCTTGTAAAGAAGACGGGATATCCTGGAATGAAGGTTCTGCAGTTTGCCTTCGACTCCCGTGAGGAGAGCGACTACCTGCCGCAGAATTATCCCGTGAACTGTGTGGTATATACGGGAACACATGACAATGATACTTCAAAGAGCTGGTTCAAGGCTATCAGCCGCAAGGATAGAGGATTTGCGAAGGAGTATCTCAATCTTGGCGCAAAGGCCGGTGAGAAGATTGCAGACGCGATGGTGAGATCTGCACTTGGTTCAGTTGCATATCTGTGCATCATACCTGTCCAGGATTACCTGAACCTTGACGGAGAGGCAAGAATCAACATGCC
>DCHL01000080.1:0-999 GCA_002317595.1 Lachnospiraceae bacterium UBA1753
ACGTCTTGGTGGAGCTGATATGGCTAGAACAGAGTTCTACAGCGAAGGTACAATTCCACTTCAGACACTTCGTGCTGATATTGATTATGGATTTGCTGAAGCAAATACAACATATGGTAAAGTTGGTGTTAAGACATGGATCTACCATGGCGAAGTACTTCCTACTAAAGGAACAAAGGAAGGGAGCGATAAGTAATTATGTTAATGCCTAAGAGAGTAAAGCGTCGTAAGCAGTTCAGAGGAACAATGGCTGGTAAGGCGTTAAGAGGAAATAAGATTTCAAATGGTGAATACGGTATCGTGGCTATGGAGCCAGCTTGGATCAAGTCAAATCAGATCGAGGCAGCCCGTATCGCAATGACACGTTACGTAAAGCGTACTGGTAAGGTATGGATCAAGATCTTCCCAGATAAGCCAGTTACAGCAAAGCCTGCTGAGACTCGTATGGGTTCTGGTAAGGGATCACTTGAGTACTGGGTAGCTGTAGTTAAGCCAGGAAGAGTTATGTTTGAGATCTCAGGAGTACCTGAGGAAGTTGCAAAGGAAGCTTTAAGACTTGCTACACACAAGCTTCCACTCAAGTGCAAGATCGTTTCTAAAGCTGATTTAGAAGGAGGTAATGGCAGTGAGAACTAAAGAATATAAAGACGAATTAAAGGCAAAATCACTTGAAGAGTTAACAGCTGATTTAGTAGCTGCTAAGAAGGAATTATTCAACTTAAAGTTCCAGAATGCCACAAATCAGTTAGAGAATACAAGCAGAATTAAAGAAGTTAGAAAGAATATCGCTAGAATTCAGACAATCATGGCTGAGAAGTCTAACAACTAATTATCGAAAAGGAGGAATTTACAGTGGAAAGAAATCTTAGAAAGACACGTGTAGGTATCGTTACAAGTGACAAGATGGACAAAACAATTGTTGTTTCTATCGTCGATAATGTTAAGCATCCTCTTTATGGAAAGATTGTAAAGAGAACATATAAGCTTAAGGCTCATGAT
>DCHL01000080.1:1084-2599 GCA_002317595.1 Lachnospiraceae bacterium UBA1753
GATAAGAGATGGAGACTTGTTGAGATAATCGAAAAGGCTAAGTAAGGAGGCTAAAACAATGGTTCAGCAGGAAACAAGACTTAGAGTTGCCGACAACACAGGCGCAAAAGAGATTCTTTGCATCAGAGTTTTAGGCGGTTCTACTAGAAGATATGCTAACATCGGTGACGTAATCGTTGCTTCAGTAAAAGACGCAACACCAGGCGGTGTTGTAAAGAAGGGTGACGTTGTAAAGGCCGTTGTAGTTCGTACAAAGAAGGGTGCTCGTCGTAAGGACGGTTCTTACATCAGATTTGACGAGAACGCAGCAGTTATTATTAAGGATGATGGAAATCCAAAGGGAACTCGTATATTTGGACCTGTAGCAAGAGAGCTCAGAGACAAGAAGTTCATGAAGATTGTTTCATTAGCACCAGAAGTACTGTAGGAGGTTGGCTATGGCAACAAGTAAGATTAAGAAGGATGACCTTGTAAAGGTTATCGCTGGAAAAGATAAAGGCAAAGAAGGTAAGGTATTAGCAGTAGATACTAAGAACGGTAAGGTTTTAGTAGAAGGTGTTAATAAGGTATTCAAGCACAGCAAGCCAAACATGCAGAATCAGGCTGGTGGAATCATCGAGAAGGAAGCTTACATTGATATTTCAAATGTAATGTACCTCTACAAGGGACAGCCTGTAAGAGTTGGTTTCCAGGGCGAGAAGAAAGACAAAGTCAGAGTTGCTAAGGTAAACGGCAAGACTGAGGTTATTGATTAATCTAAGGAAGGAGGCTTAAGATTTTGAGCAGATTAAAGGATTTATATAGCACTGAAATTAAGGATGCTATGGTAAAGAAATTTGGATACAAGAATGTAATGCAGATTCCAAAGCTTGACAAGATCGTTATTAACATGGGTGTTGGCGAAGCTAGAGAAAATGCTAAGGTTTTAGATGCAGCAATTAAGGACCTTGAGACAATCGCTGGTCAGAAGGCTGTTGTAACACGCGCTAAGAAGTCAGTAGCAAACTTCAAACTTAGAGAGGGTATGCCTATTGGATGTAAGGTTACTCTTCGTGGTGACAAGATGTATGAGTTTACAGATAGACTTGTAAACCTTGCACTTCCACGTGTACGTGACTTTAGAGGTGTTAATCCAGATGCATTTGATGGCAGAGGAAACTATGCTTTAGGTATTAAGGAGCAGATCATCTTCCCTGAAATCGAGTACGATAAGGTTGATAAGGTAAGAGGTATGGATGTTATTTTCGTAACAACAGCACAGACCGACGAAGAAGCTCGTGAGTTACTCAGACTCTTCGGTATGCCATTCAAGAAGTAATTAAGGAGGAGATATCATGGCAAAGACTTCGATGAAAGTAAAGCAGCAGCGTAAGCAGAAGTTCTCTACAAGAGAATATACACGTTGCAAAATCTGTGGTCGTCCACATGCATACTTAAGAAAATACGGAATTTGCAGAATTTGCTTCCGTGAATTAGCATACAAAGGTGAAATTCCTGGCGTAAAGAAAGCAAGCT
>DCHL01000098.1 GCA_002317595.1 Lachnospiraceae bacterium UBA1753
GTGAGGAAGACATCATCCTCGCATCTCATCCTGTACTCCGGGTATCTGTCCATATCACCGTAGCGCAGGTCCGCATTAGCATTTGTGTTGCCCTGTGCAAGCGTAATTCTGTGAATGACCTGCGCACACACAAGCCTTCCTAACTCACTGATATCCTCCGGCAGGCTCCTGAAGTACTCGCGGTACGGTCCCGCATAGGTGAACCTGCTTGTCTCCTTGTAAAAATCAAGAATCTTCTGCTCTACATTATTATTTGCTCTCATAAAAAATCTCCTCTCCAGGTGCGATATTGATTACCATGAATCATATTCTAATTAAACCCGAAGAGGAGTTCCTGTCATTTTATATTCAGTTTTGTCAGGTTTGGAGTTATGTTAACCCACGCCAGAAGTCGTTATGTGAATCGCGTTTGGAGTTATGTTAACCACACGGCAATTCTATCATCCTCCTATCGCCCAGCCAGCTCTGCCATGAGTTCATGCACGCTCACTATTTTTTCAATGCGTCCAGAATTGGCTCCGCTGAACACAAGGCCGTTGTCCACATCTCCCTTGACCGCCATGATAAGCCGCTCTGTTATACAGTATGGAATCTGCGCAGGATTGCACTTTGCCAGGCACTTAAGGCACCTAGTCACCTTGTAACTGCCCTCTGCCAGACCCTCTAGGAAGGCATTGTTGATTGCTCTTCCAGGCATTCCAACCGGAGATTTTATGATGCGAAGGTCCTCCTCCTTTGCACTTAAATATGCCTGCTTGTACGCCTCGGAAGCATCGCACTCATGCGTTGCCACAAAACGGCTTGCTATCTGAACTCCCGACGCGCCAAGCTCCATGGCATGGCAGATATCCTCATGGTCAAAAATTCCGCCGGCAACAACTACAGGAATATTCGTTCCCGTCTCAGCTGCGCTCTCATTCACGAACTCAATGATTGCCTTAATCTCATCGTCATAGTTCCTGATTTCAGCTTCTTCAGCAGTGGAGCAGGTGCCAGTCATGCAACAGTACTCCTCAAGTTCCTCAAGTTTGAATCCCAGGTGTCCTCCCGCCTTCGGTCCCTCGATTACCACGAAATCAGGCAGTCTGTCGTAGCCGGTCTTCCATTTCTTAAAAATAATTCTTGCAGCCCTGACCGAAGAAACAATCGGCGCAATCTTGGCATCTGTTCCCGCAACGAGACCTGGCAGGTCGAGTGGAAGCCCAGCGCCGCATATAACCACATCAGCTCCGCTCTCCGCCGCAGTCCTCACATGGTCCTTGTAATCATCAAGGGCAACCATGACATTGACGCCGACAAGACCCTTTCCTCCAGAGATATTTTTTGCAAGCTCAATCTGTTCCTTTATTGCCCTCAGGTTGCTTCCCTTAACATCGCCAAGGAAATCATCCCTATAGAATCCAATCTGAGCAGTGGAGATAATGCCAACTCCGCCTTCCTTCGCAACCGCACCCGCAAGCCTTCCGAGGCTCACACCGACGCCCATGCCACCCTGTATGATAGGAAGCTCTGCTATTTTTTCACCAATAACCAATGGTCTAAGATCACTCATTTTTCACCTTTCAAACGGATATAATCGCCCGATCAATACTTTGACTATCAAACTATATTGACAGTATATGCACATCAGGTCACAGAATCAATTTACAAAACTGTTACATTTGTCACATTTGTGGTATAATCGGTTCAAGAGGTGACAGACGCATGGCTCAGAATGCAAAAAAATATCTCGCCGAGGCCCTCATCCTTCTCATGAAGGACAAGTCCATGGACGAGATCCGAATCAGCGAACTCACAAAGCGCGCAGGTGTTTCGAGAATGTCCTACTACCGCTATTTTAGCGACAAGCCGGAGATTCTTGAATATTACATGCACTATATCTTCGGCCTGTTCACGCAGTGGGAGGCCGAGAACAGTCAGGCCGTGTTTGGCAGCCGCCAGCACATCCGCGACAGCCTGGAGTTCTTCCGTCAGTACGGCGACTTCGCCCGCTGCATCTACAACTCCGGCAGCGACGGCATCATGCTCAAGACCATCAACACCTACATGGAATCACAGCCCGGCTTCAGGAAAAACACCCCAGCGAAGCGGTACACACTGTACTACTATGCCGGGGCGCTGTATAACTGCTATATTCAGTGGGTTCTTGAGGATTTCAGGACCCCCGTCGATAAGCTGACCAATATTCTCTACAAAAAATAACCACTACAATCTGGCCTATTAATATTTGCCCTGGAATCGAAATTAAACATGCCCGGCCGAGGCTTATTCCAGCGTCATCTCTGGCATTTCAAGCTTGTAGGCAAGTGGATTCGTCTCTGCAATGGTAGTATCAAGCCGTTCCCTGAGACGCTGCCTCTGCTGGCAAAGCAATACAAGCGCCTCCTCTGTAGAAAGACTGCTTCCTGTCTCTGGCGAAAGACTACTTCCCGCCGTAGAACCCTGCACGTTTCCAGCCTCAATAGCACTCTCGCACTCCGCGATATGCTCCGCCAGAGACTCATCGTAGGCCCGATATAGTTCGATGTCGTACCGTCCTAGCGAGATGCTCTTGTCCATGGCCTCACACATGCCTGCGGTATCTCCAAGGAGTTCGCATATTACAACCCTGGCTGTCCAGGCCTTGGGATTGTTCTTATTTTTTGCAAGAAGCTTTTCCGAAAGAGCATTGACAGTCTCGAAATCATCCATCATCTCAAGCCTCTGCTCCTGACACTCTGAGTAACCTGGAAGAAGAGCCAGTGCCGCATCATATTTCCCAAAGTACTTGCACTGTGCAAACGGCACTGCAATGTAGGCAAAAATAACCGCCGAGACCACAGCGTACACGGTAAGTGCATGATGCCCAAATCCAGTGCGTTCAGACACCTTCGTCTTTCCCTTTTTGCCCCCTAAAGTACGCGTCCCACTTTCTGTAACCCAAAGCGTGCTGACACACTTCTCCGCCTCCGGCAGGTCGAGAAACAGCACAAGTACCATTCCCATAAACAGGTACTGCAGATGAATGTCCACCAGACTTCCCAGCAGAAGCACAGCCAGAAGCTCCTTCCTGGCAAGGCCCTGCCTACCCCTGATCAGCTGATATCCAAAGAATACCACCATCAAAAGAGCCGCAGCGATGCCATAGTCAATGGCCAACTGCAGCAGGTCATTATGTACAAATGCCGCCTCGTAGGCCCCCGTCTGAAAGCTCCCCTGGAGATAATTGTAGCCCATATATCCAATTCCGAAGGGATATGAGGCAACGCATCTCAAACCATCAATATAGTACAGGGCACGCTCCACCACGGTAAGCGAAGTACTGCCCTTTGTCAGGGTGAATAATCGCCCGAAGGTCTGAGTATTTCCGAGGAAAAAATAAGCCGCGCCAGCCACGGCAACCACAGCCACAAACGCCGTCAAAAGATACTTCCTGATTTTCCTGCTTTGCACAGCTTTATACAATGCCCACACTATCAGGAGCAGCATACTGCTTCGGCTTCCCGTGAGGAACAGCCCCAGGAGATTGAGAATTAACAGTCCACCGTAGATTGGCAGGCGGAATGAATCCATCTTCCCCGGAAGCTGCACCTCTATTCCTTGCGCCGCGCCATCTTCATCCCTGCCACGCTTCTCTCCACTTTTCTTGGCTCCGATTTTCGCCCCAGCTGCGCTCTCCAGCACAGAGACACATATCATAATTCCCAGCACGAGGAACATTCCCCAGGAATTGGCATACAGGAAGGGACCACTCATTCTTCCCCCTGATGACAGGGAAAAAATAAGGCTCACCACCATACCGGCAACAGAAATAATCGGAAGAAGTCCGATGGTTCTGCTTCTGATTTCATCACTCAGTACGCTGCAGCAGTATCCCCACAGCAGCACAATGACTATTCTCATCACGCCCAGCAGATTGCAGGTGTAGTCCACACTGTAGAAGGAAGTCACGACTGCAACCACCAGCAGACAGAGAGGCAGCCAAAACACATCCCTGCGTAATTTTATACTTCCGCCGCGAAGCTGTAGAAGTGCCACAACGCAGCACACCATAACACCGATAAGGCTGACCGAGAAATCGGTCAGCCCTCCAGTAATCATCATTGAAATTGTAAGCACCAGACTAAGTATACCTATCATTTCTTCCATTTCACCTTAATTGGAACATCCACGCAGGACCAGGTTCCGTTCGTTGACGTGAAGCCTATTCTTAGAGCACCCTTCAAATCTTCTGCAGTAGCTGTGTTATCTACGGCAATCACAGAGACATATCCATTTTCATCCAGTTCCTTCAAAGGATCTTCAGCCGAAAACTTAAAGTAACTTGTAAACTCATTCTCAGTGCCGCCCGCAGTGCTATTAACAAGTCGTACATCAAGATACTCCTGAACATTCTTCTTGGTCTTTACAATAATCCGAGAAGACTCACACTTGTCACTCTTTACCTTGATTGTGCTTGACTTTAACTTGATGGATCCCACAGGATTTTTCTTCAGCACGGTTACTACAATTTTAAAGGGCTTTGCTATCACATTATCTGAAGAATCCTTGTAGCAGGCTCTGAAGGTGTATTTTCCAGGCTTATAGTCCGTAGGTGTATAATATCCAATAGCCTTTTGGCTTTTTGAATAAAACATCGAACTCATAATGCCCCTGTATGTGGACAAGGCCTTAGCATCTTTAATCTTAAAGTATGAGTTGTCCTCATATACTTCTATATTATACGTCCCTTCAGGAATGTTCTTAGGAGTAACATATGCATGGGAATTGTCTGCATAATTTGGATAAAGCTTGTAGGATACTCCCTTTACCGTCGGCAGCTGCTTTTTGTAAATGGAATTTGTTATTTTATAGGTCTTAAGGGTCTTATTCCCAACCTTGAGCATTACCGTTGTGTTATAGGCTGACGGATAGATGATTCCTTCGTTTTCAGCAAATACTCCGCCTTTGACAACCACCTTATACTTTCCAGTTCTCTGATTCCAGGGGGTGTAATATTTCGTGCCCACGGCCGCATAGAAATACGGTTTATCATTCTGATACGCCTCCGTTACCGGAAATTCATTGTTATCTCTGTCAATGAGTTTAGCCATAGTCCTATCAACGGACTCCACCTTGATTTTGAAAAGTTCTTCAGCGCCATCCCAGTCAGACACGGCCTTGATTGTTACCATTCCTGGTGTTCCCGTGTACTTAAGACAGGTATTTCCGTTATTCTCCACTAGAGTTAATGATTCCCCGTCCACAACAACATACTTTGAAGGAATGTCTACCAAATCCCACGAATCACGGTACGATGCCTGCATATATAACCCATCAATCTGCGAGGGCAAAAACACGGATGGCGTACCAGGCTCAACAGATTCCTCATCACTTTCAAAATACCCATTCAAATAATGCCCCAGTCTCAATCGATCAGGCTTAATTTTTTCAGAGGTAACCTCAACAATATTATAGTTATAATAGTCACTTATTGTATTTGCCCCGTAACGATTCTCGGCAGTTGCCAGGACATAAACTTTCTCCGTCCCTGTGAAGGTCGCTGGAACAACAAGCTTGTCTCCCTCAATATGGATACCATTAATATCAGACTTTACCTGATCTGACCCATTTTTATAGAGTGAGTATGTGGCACCTTCTACAAGTTCATAATCCACGCCACGCTCGCCATTCCATCCCCTGGTTTCCAAAGAAAGCATCAGGTCCTTTTTTCCATCAACATATATATGGACATCTCCCTCACACTTATTGACGTATACAGCGGAGGAATAGAAATCAGGCGCGATTTCAAAATCATATGTTGCCCAGGATGACAGACCATCAACCTTTACAGAAACTGAATACTTTCCCTTAGTGACATCCTCGGGTGAATCAAGTTCGAGAACAATACTCTTCTTACTTGCTCCCAGACTGACCTTAACACCATAAGCTTTAGCTTTTGATTCGGCGGCTGTCCTCTCCACTTCATTTTCATATCTCAGCCTAATGGAATCCCCATCAAGCTTATAGTCCTCAGAAGTGCCATCCTTTGTTTTGAATTCGGCTGTGGCAAGCACTGCGCCGCCAGACTCCTCACTGTAATTATAATCTGTAAGCAGAATCTTGTTTCCTTCATTCACACCCTTTAGCTTCAGACTCACATTTCCAGTTTCCAGGCCTGTTTTCTCAATCTCCTCAGCATACTCTTCCTCAAGAAGCTCATCATTGCTAATCTCACCCTCCTAAAGGAGTTCATTTTTCTCAAGAGCCTCCTCCGTGGGGGCCTCCTCCTCCGTGGGAGACGCCGCCTCCGTGGGAGCCTCATTTTCAGCATTAACTGTTGCCGCAAATGCAGGAAGCGACAGGCTCGTCATGACAAATGCCGCTGTGAATAGTGCTAAAATCAGTTTCCTCTTCATCAAAATCCTCCCTCAATAATTTGTATCAAATCACCCTTATTATGCGTTCCTACTTAAGTTCAACCGTAAACGGCAGTTCAATCGTCTGAGTTATTCCGGTATTGCCACTGCCTGTTATAATAAGCTTTCCGCCAAGGTCCATATTGGTCACATCAGTATCCTTAAGCCTTATCTTGACAACAATATTGCCATTATCAAGCTTCTGATAATCAGTGGCGGTCACCTGACCGTTCTCGAAATCAAAATATGAGCAGAAACTATTTTTTCCCTCGGAGTTATTGCCGTCCTCAAGATCTATTCTGCTAACAGCCGGCATATTCTTGATATTCTTTATTGTAATTTCAGCGGTTGCACCAACAGCTTTATCAATCTTTACCTTCTTGGATGCAAGCTTTGCCGATGCCACCGGAGCATCCTTGCCAACCTTTATTGTGATATAGAAGGGCCTGCTCTTTGCATTGCCTTCAGTATCAAAAAGATAACAGAGGAATTTGTGTTTACCACTCTTATAGAAATAATTTCCAGATAAATTCACATCCAGTTTACCATCCTTGCAGGTTGCATTCCCAAGCATCGCCGCTGTAGAAGTACATTGAATAAATCCATAAATGTCCCTCGAATTATATATATTAAAGTATTCTCTAAAATCAGGGGTTGCATATATTTTTAACTCACCCTTGGGCGCATTCTTAAGGTTGATGCTCTTTAATAGCGCATTTTTACCATCGACACTGAGGAAGCCATACTGTCTGTTCACAGCGAGCGATGCATTTTTAACCCTGGGAAGGTCCGCACCCCAAAGTGTATTCTTAATATGATATGTCTTTGTCCCAGCCGAAGTCTTTAAGGTTATCACAGAATTTTCCTTAGTCGGCTCAAAAACCAAATACTGCTCATATTCATATTCATAGAATCTGCCACCAGTAACCGACAGCTTGTAATGTCCAAGCTTGGGCGTAATCCTATCATCAGGCGACTGCTCACTTACATAAAACTGAATAGATGTATGCGTATTTACGTAGTTATCTTCCAGCAGGTCATCATCAAGGCCATTCTCATTGATATCTTGAACGAAATATATCTTGAACGAAGAGTTATCAACGCTCTTTACATCGATGGTGAACTCTGTTTTCTTATTTCCAACAGCGGAAGTTGCTGTAATTACAGTCTTTCCAGTCTTTCCGGTCTCAAAGATCTGGTAATACTCATCATTATACTTCTTGAGCTTAATAGACTTACCCTTAGCCTTAAGCGAATACCCGATAGTTTCCGGATCATCCTGCGATACCACTCCCTTAACTAAATAGCCCTCAATAGAGTTAGCCGAAATCTCCCGCGTCATATCACGGTCCAGATAATCAAACGTCTCAGCATAAGGACCCTTTTGGAACCGAAGGCTGCCAACAGACTCCTCTACAGATGTGATTGTAAGTGTTATCGGTGATGCCTCAATGACCGTGTCGAAGGAATCCTTCACAGAACCTGTAAGTTCGAGCACTTCAGTGCCCTCAAATCCCTGCGGAACGGTAATCTTCTTTGTATTTGCATTGAATTCACACTTCTCTACACCTTCCACATGAGTAACAGCATAAGTAACCGCCTGACCTTTCAAGGTCTTTCCCTTAGCTGTAGTAACCCATGAGGATACAGGAATTGTCATCTTCTGCTTGCCAGTCGTATATATAGTCCTGCTCTTCTCGCTCTTATTCGCATACAGTTTGACGCGGCTGGTATTATCAAGCACCTCAAGGGAATAATCCGCAGAAACATTCGTATTCTTAACCCACACTCTTGCTGTGTACTTTCCCGGATAACAGCCCTTTGTCATCTTAACCTGCAGAGTCTTTCCATCCGCCGCAACCCTGAAGCTGAGCGCAGCCTCCTCAGTGTTTGGCACGAACTGGCTGCTATACGGTCCCTTAACCTTTATGGTATCTCCATTAAGTTCAAAATTGGTTGTATCACCTTCAGCAGTATCAAATACAGCTACTGCAGCGTTGCAGTACTCAGCAAGTTCAGGATCTCCATAGGTAACTTCTTTCAAATTGACATTGAAGGAAAGGGCTACATTACCGGAAACGGAAATACCTGTATCTGCCTCATCCTCCGAAGGTTCTTCCTCTATGCTAGCTTCCAAGGCTTCAGTCACCTCAGCTTCCGCCTCGTAGGCCACGCCTTCCGCCTCGTAAGTCAGGCTTTCCGCCTCGTATGCCACGCCTTCTGCCTCGTAAGTCACGCTTTCTGCAGCAGGCTCAGTCTCGGCTCCCATGGCCGGAATAGTAAAGCTTGTGCAGATTAATGAACAAGTAAGGATTAGTGATAAAAATGATTTTTTCATGATGCTCTGTTCCTCCTATTATGTCTCGTATTTCAGGTTTCGGATATTTCCAGTTTCTTATTTCCTATTTTTCCACAATCTTGATGCAAAAATCTCGATGTTGTTTATATTAATCTCGTAGGTGCCGGTATCCTTAAAGGCCGTGCTGCCCTTCTTGCCCTCGAAGGCCTCACTAAGAATCTCAAGCGGCAGTGAGCCCCACAGGAACTGTCTCTGTGCGATTGCGCTGTCCACACAATTTTTTCTCATATACTTGTCAGTTCCGGCTGTAAAGTCGGTAACCACAAGCCTGTAAGCACCGGGATGTCTCTCCAGGTAGTTAGCATACGCAAGACCCCAGCCAGAGTCTGATGAGTAGAACAGGTTGACCTCGGGATGCTCCCTGAGTACCTTCTCAATTGTCGCATCAGCCTGTGCCTGGGTAGGTGTGCTGACATTATCAAACTCAATAACTTCAATTCCGCCTGCCTGTCTCACGCGGTCAATGAAGCCCGCTGCCCTCTCGTCGATGGTATCAATCCTGACATCCGTCCAGATTCCGACAGCCGCTGCGCCGCCCTCCTTCTTAAGGATGTCCGCCGCAATCTCACCAGCCTGCCTTCCACAGCCCGTTGAACCGGTTCCCATATATGCCTCGTAGGGAACGCCCGGAACAGTACCCTGGAGGAATACAATCTTGATCCCCTGATCAGAAGCCTCCTTGATAAGCCTGTAGCACTCCTTGTCATTTACAACCGAGATTACAAGACCGTCAAACTTCTCCTCCATACAATGTGAAATGAAAGCCGCCATAACCTTGACATCCCTGTTCTTGGGTGCACAGATTTCAATGTCAAAATCAAATATTTTTGCCGTCTTATAGGCTTCTCGTGATGCGCTGTCCCAGAAGGGATCCTCAACATCCCACAGAAGGCCGATCTTCTTCTTGGGTGCTGGCACAAAGTTGGTGCTTATCCTGTCTGCATCCTTCGAGATAGCTGCAATTCCGTCCCTAAGCTTTGCCGAAATCTTGGTGAGCATGCTTGCGGCATTATCCTGAGTCATGCTGAGGGATGCAACCTCCTCAGTCGTCGCCGAGAACTGCTCAACCACAGATGCGATATTCGCTATGGCCTCCATCATGCTGTCCTTCTGTGCATCGAGTTCCTCGATCTCATTATTGAACACCTGCTGACGGTCCACAAATTCATCTACTGTCTTGTTAATGCTCTCCATAGCATCAGTAACCTGAACAACCGCCTCCGTCTGTGCCTCAAAGGTCTCCTCAGAGTCATCGAGCATCTTAGTCAGGTCATCAAGTTCTCCTGTGATGTCCTGAATTGATTCATTGATCCTTGTACTTGCCTCGCGGCTCTGCTCTGACAGGATCCTGACCTCGTCAGCAACTACTGCAAATCCCTTACCATGCTCTCCGGCTCTTGCTGCCTCTATCGAAGCATTGAGTGCAAGCAGGTTGGTCTGGCGGGAAATCTGCTGAATCACCTCCGTGACCTCGCTAATCTTCGTAGCCTTGTCGACAACCACCCTGATCTCGTCAGTTATCCTCCTAATAACCTCCTCATTCTTCCGCTGGTTCTCGGTAAGCTGCCTGATAACCTCCTTACCGCGGCTGTTATCCTCGCCCATGAGCCTTGCCATCTCAATAAGCTCGCCTGACATCCGCTCCATCACAGCCATTCTCTCGGCGAATCCGTTCGCGATGCTGGTGCACTCCTCAACATCCCCCGCCTGGGCATTGGCACCCTTTGCTATGAAGTCCGTGGCATTCTTCACACTTGCCGACGCATCCACAAGGTTGTCCACAGTACCCTCTATCTGATTAGTAATCTTGAATACCCGCTCAAAGTCCTTCTTGAACTGGAAAAAATATTTCTGATAGCTCTCGTAGATCTTATCAATCTCCTTACCGCCGTCAGCATCTCCCGTGAAATCAAAGGCCTTAAGTCGCGCATTCATCTCAGAATTATCTATCTGCTCTTTCCTTCTCCCAAACATAAAACACCTCCTGGTCGCACAGTTTAACAGTGTGCAGTCGTGCACTTGTCAATTATACCCTATTTTCGCCTGATACGAAATAGATTTTAGTGAAAATTGCCGTATGAATTAACCTGGCAGCGGCTTATGCGACAAGGCAGTTTATGTTGCAGGGCAACTTACGCGGCTGGGCAACGGAAATCTAAGAAACTTAAATTTCCGTTGCCTTTGAAATGCATATAAAGTTAGTTGCGGCGGCGAGAGTGCAACGGAGCGAGCAGA
>DCHL01000064.1:0-1483 GCA_002317595.1 Lachnospiraceae bacterium UBA1753
ATCCTACGCGCATACACACTGCGTTACAAGGCTGCTTTTCTTCTCAGCTTCCTTGTCAGCCTGCTGCTCTGTAATCTTCTTGAGCTTCCAGATGTTGATTGCACTTCTGAGTGTCTCATCTGCAACAACGAGGCAGAAGAGAGAAGCGATTCCTCTGTGAAGGCCAAGTACAAGAAGAGAGGATACTCCGATTACGAAGAATGTGCCGAAGATCTGTGTTCCGAGCATCCACTTTGTATTTCCGTGTCCCTTGATTCCAGAACCAACAACAATGTTCATGGACTTCGGGAAGAGGTCAATTCCGACGATCAGCAGGTAAAGTCTTGCCTTATTGATAATTCCAGCATCTGTGGTAAACCAGCCTGTGATTGTACCAGGGAAGATAAGGAACATTCCCAGCATGAAGGCTGACAGTATAAAGCTGAAGACGAGGGCTACTGATACAACTGTTCCTACTCCCTTGTGGTTCTTACGACCGGTCTCCTGACCGGCAAGCGTAAGTGTTGCGGATCCCATACATGCAATGACACATACCGGGATAAGCTCCATGCCGAACACAATCGCGTAAATTCCTGATGCGGTTGCGCTTATCTGGTTGAGCATCACGATGAGGTACAGGCTGCCGAGATTCCAGGCGAAATCCTCGCAGGCTGTGGGAAGTCCCATCTTGATGGATGTGATGTAAGGATCAAGCTTCGCACTGATGATGCTTGAAAGCGAAGGCTTAAGCTTAAGCCCCTTATTGTAAATCACATATACAAGTACAATTAAATCACCAGCTAATTCTGCGATTGTTGTCGCAAGAGCTGCACCGGCTACCTCCATGCGAGGGAAGCCGAAATGTCCGAAGATCATAATGTAATCGAGTACAACGTTAATAAGTGACCTGGACACACCATATACAACCATGATCTGTGTCTTCTCGCTGACCTGCAGAAGTGTGGAAACCGCACTTCCGATTCCAACGAACAGGAAGACAGGCGCATAGAAGCGGCTGTAAGACACACACATATCAATGATATCTGATGACGCACCCATCAGTGTAAATACCTGACGTGGCAGAATTGTCCAGAACAGGAACAACAGTGCTGCGGGAACATTTGCATATTTGAAGAGTGACGCCGTAAGTTCCTTGGCCCGCTTGTCATCTCCTGCACCGATAGCCTGGCTGATAAGAATAGCCGAACCCACCGAAAGGGAGAAGATTACATTCATTGTTGTCCAGATTGGTGAGGATGCATTGCTCACGGCACTCATCCTCGTGATATCCAGTCTTCCCAGGAACATCCTGTCAATCAGCATCTGAAGCTGTGAGACCAGATTGCTTAAAATAAGCGGTATTGCTATTGCTAGTAGTTTCTTCTGTATGATTAATTTTTCACTATTATATTTCATTATTTTTCCTCCTCCTATGATCTTCGACCTGCATACAATACATCGGATAAAAAATAATGTCACTACTCAAATGATAACTTCCCAAAAT
>DCHL01000064.1:1544-6248 GCA_002317595.1 Lachnospiraceae bacterium UBA1753
TTCTGAAGGTTTCCTCGTCATCGCCGAGGATAAGACAGTCACACTTCTTCCTGAATTTGACTGCCTCCTCATAGGTCATGATTTGCGGCTCATAGAGTTCAGCAAATCTCCTGTGGATTCGGTACTTTCCATCAATTACTGTGAAAAGCGGCTCCGTAACTCCGGGCGTGAATTCAAGCAGGTATTTCATCTTGTGCTTGTTTCCCGAGAAGGATGCATACCCGGTCCAGTTTGCGATGTCGGCAAGAGACAGCGATGTGAGCTTACTTCCATCTGCCATACGGCTCAGTTCAAGAAGGTATGCCGCAATCAGCATAAGCACACGGTCACCAAATTCGTTGGGCTCTCCAGTCTTTGCATCTATTACACTTTCCTTCTCAATTTTGTCCGTAGAATAACAGACATTCTCAAGACAGTTCCGCCTGATCACCAGGAATCTCTGGCGCAGAGGTCCCTCCGCAAGAGCATCCGCAATAATGAGCTTGTAATTGCTGGCATAGAAGGACGGCGAATCCCACTTCAGGTACTGGTAGATGTCCGGGGAGTTCCAGATGCTTCTCTTCTTCTCTTCAAACTTCTGCCATTTCTTCAGGGCATCCTTTCTCCCGTTTGATAGAACGTACTCCCTGAGTCCGTAAGTATTCTCTCCAAAGCACCACTCATCAAGACGAATTCTCGCCTCTTCGCGAAGTTCCTTCCTCCTATCCTCCTCGGCCTCAATGTAATTGTTCTCAGTAAACAGAAAGTGCCTAGCGATAATCCTGAGTGCACGCGGCACGCCCTCTCCTTTACCATTATCATTCAGAATGGGAGCGGTGAGGAGCCTACCGTTTTTCAGGAAGGACTTGTCAGTATATTCTCTGTATTCAAGTATTTCATCAAGCATTCTATTTTCCCTCTCCCATGACCTCAACAATGTCGTCCACTGAAATATAATTCCAGAAGAATCTCCAGATCTGACTCTTTGACACTCCCTGTCGCCTTGCGGCCTGCCTTGCGCCGGCAAACAGTATCTTCATAAGCTCCCTATCCTTATACCTGGGCTGAATTCCGGGATTTCTTTCACTGCCTTCAATCTCTGCTGCAAGTCTATTTACCAGCATCTCATTTATGTCCCGCTTCTCAGCGCCGTCCCTGATTTCCTTGTCGAGAATTGCCTCCAGCTTCTCATACATTTCAGTTATACCGGATATTTTTTCCGAGAAGGACAGGACTTCCTCCTTCTGGGCATCCTTCATCTCGTCGTATACTTCGCCGATTCTTCCGACATACATACGGCGCCTCGTCTCATTCAGGAACAGGTAGAGCAGGAGAAAGCCGCGCTTTCTGAAGTCTGTCAGAAATCCTGCCCTGTCGAGGATAGCATCGTATCTCTCCTGCAGTTTTTTCTGATAGGATTCACCCCCAGCGCCATTCTCAGTGTCACCATCTGCTTCGTCCGTAGCCACAGTCAGCTTCAGGAAATTGGCTAGGGCCGCCCTTCGCTCTGAAGATGCAAGGTATGGCCAGTCACTTGCCTCAAGCTCTGCAATTTTTTCGTCTACTTCCCGTATGTTGTTGAAGCGTCCCGCCACCGCATCGCACAGTGCCATAACATTGTCGACACGCATATTCTCAGTGTGCAGGTAGTCATACTGACTGTTCATTATCTTAAAGATGTGTCCCACCATACTCTTGCGGATTATCTCATCGTGCGCATCAAACACATCTGCGCAGAGCTTGGCCGCAAAGGCAAACGCCGACATGAAGCAGTCCGCCCTGTCTATCAGTTCCTGCTTTGAAGCAATGAATTTCCTGTCGGCCTCAAATTCAAAGAATTGAATTTTTGATACGGCGGAGGATATCTTCAGCTCGTACTTCTTATAATTCTCAGGACAATGGATGTCGAAGAAAAAATATGGCAGCAGCCTAAGTGTGCTGTATTTACTGAGTTCCTCCTTCTTAAACCTGTAATCGACGATGACTCTTCCCGAAGCGTTGGCGGCTGTTGGTCTGTCACGCCACTCGTAGGCAAGACATTCATTCGACTTGCCTTTGTTCTTTTCCGTCAGCTTAATCTGCTTGTCAATATTCCAGGTCCTCTCATACTTAAGGACCTTAAACTGCTTTTCAATCTTCCTCTTAAAGGACCTGACATACTCATACCCGCTGTCATTGCTTTCCTTTACCCGTTCAAAAATATCTGAAAGATCTGGATGAACTCCTGTCTTGCAGGCATCAATCTCAAGGCCGACAAGAATCGTACATTCCTCGGGCGACGGTCCATCATAGTCAAATCCAGAGTAATACTTCTGGCCGATGCGCACGGCAAGATCAGATATCAGTCCAACGCTGCTTGAGAAGGTATCCTTAATTACTCTGTAGGTAACACTGTACCTGCTTGGATATTCAAGACCTGCCCCGGCAATGCTGTTCTTTGTAGATGGAATCACAACAATCGGTGCCTTTCTTTCGTAGACCTTTCCGGGCTCATATGCCCCCGTCATTCCATAATTGTTCTTAAGTACATCATCACGAATGACATCGCTGTCGATAATCTTCAGAATGTCTCCATCAAAATCCGCTCCGCCAAGCGTCTGCGGAACAAAGGACTGGTATGAGAGCATGATGACGCCCTTCAGATGCCCGAAATACCTCTCATATACAGAATCCCTATCCTTCTTCTCGGCCCTGACAGCGCCCTGCTCAAGGCGTGACAGATGAGGATTTCGGAACACTGGATAATACTGCCCGCCTTCTATATTTATCATGGCACGGGGCATATAGAAGCTGTCCTCTGCAAGAATGTCCCTCTCAAATTTTTCCCGCAGAGAGTCAAGCTTAAATATGGATATCATAAAGTAGAGCAGGTCACGTGAGATGTACCGGTTCTCTCCCGGAACGCAGATTCGTCCCTCGGCAATCTTTTTCTTCATGGACTTGTTGGTGGATTCCAGAATATTCTTGATGTAGGTATTGCCGACGAATCTGATATCATTAAGCAGTGCATTAGTCCAGGGGGCCGCCTTGTACTTGACCACAGGGCCATCCTCGATTACGGGCGATATGCGTCTAAAATACTCTATCGGATCGCAGGAAAGTGCCATATGATTGTCCACCAGCTCACGTAGCTCATCCATGCCGAGGGACAGTGTGCCCAGAAGCTGGTAGTTCATCTCAATGATGCTCTTTCCGCGGTAGGGCAGATCCGTTCCGGATACATAGATTGCATGATTATATTTAACAAAGCGCTCTCCGAAATGCGCCATCGGATCCTCGATTTTTCTATAATCCGCCAGTCTTGCCAGTTCCTTTGCCATTTTGAACATTGACGGCGGCATGACTATCTCAGCCTTCATGAGATCTCTCTCTATGCCAAAATAATCCTTAATAACATAGCTCTCCTCGCCCTCCTCAAGAACAAACTCCCTGAGGAAGCCGTGGAAATCCACGGTATGGAGCATTCCCTTGGTGAAGGGCATCCTCACCTGGAAGGAGTCTGCCGTCTCATCGGACTGACCAAGCGCATCATTTATTCCACCACGCCACTTGGGAGAGATTATTCCTTCACCGTCAAAAATCGGGTCGATTTTCTCAAGCCTGTCTTCTGCCTTCGTCATACGAAAGCAGTGGCTCGATTCATCCTCACACCTTGCAGATACACAGTTGACCATCTTTTCATAGGACTCATCATCCCTTAATACAATAATTTTTTCCGCAAAATTCTTATCATCAAGACCTATGCGCTCCCTTGAAACCCTTCTTGCCGACGACATGTACAGTCCCTTGTAGGCATAGAACTTGCTGAGGTTCATATCTATCTGGTCAAACTCGATTCCGAGCCATAGCCTCTCCTCGAGGGCCTGACGGAGCTCCTGGTCAATAAAACAGATCTGGCTGTCGCGGGCCATACTCTGGCTTTTGTCATAGGCCACAAAGTGACGCGTTATTTTTTCCCCCTTTGAATTCCTAAAGGTTATATCCATGCCTCCAGAGGCCTCGCCGCTTGAGCCTGAAGAAAACAGTACCCTAAGCTTGTCGCCAAGGAGCTCTGAGCCAGGACTGAAATCTCCCTTGGAATGATAGGGTTCGAAGTAGTTCACCTTCTCAAGCTCGCTGAAATAGTCCCAGAAGGATTCCCTTATCTCCTCTTCATCTTCCGGATCATAATCATACTCCTCGTACTCCCCATACTCCTCATCATTAACGATGCTATCCCTCGCAGGAGCATTCTTCTCCTTCTCATATAATGTAAGGTCAGAATCCGAGGTCACTCTCAATGCCCTCTCAAGCGATGTCATATTATCATCCTTGACGTTCCTGAAAAGTCTGTCGAAGTCAACTATCAGAATTCTGTCAAGAAGGCAGTCCTCATCCTCCACGTACTTCTTCTTGAGAAGTTTCTTCATTACGAGACGCATCTGATAATAGAGCGCTGTGTCATCCCGCAGCTCATTCTGCTTAATCAGGTAGGAACGGTCTGCATTTGAGGTGAAATCAAAGGAAAATTTTATCGAGTAATCATTGGAAATAATCATGTCAAAGTTATCTGTGACATCCACTGTTATCTCCTGACCTCTGTTTATGACCCGCTCTCCATCGAGTGTGTAAATCCTGTATTTATTCATCCGATACTCTCCCGCTTTGTTTTATCAAGACGCGCAAATCAGCCGCGATTTCTTTTTTCAAAGACTCAAGAATTGCTACGCAATTCTTTCGTTAAAA
>DCHL01000133.1:0-16596 GCA_002317595.1 Lachnospiraceae bacterium UBA1753
CTCAGATCCATGAAGACATCATGACTCGTGACGGTGGGTATAACTGCAGACTTGCTGAGGGTGGTAAGAACTTTTCGGGCGGACAGCGCCAGAGGATGGAGATTGCCAGAGTACTTGCCCAGGATCCTACAATCATCATACTTGATGAGGCAACGGCTGCTCTTGATGCCAAGACTGAGTTTGATGTTGTTAAATCAATAAACGACAGAGGAATTACATGTATCGTTGTTGCCCACAGGCTTTCCACGATTAGGGACTGCGATGAGATTGTAGTGCTTGACCACGGATGTGTTGTGGAGCGCGGAACCCACGACGAGCTGTACGCCGCAGGAGGCACGTACGCAAGTCTCGTTACAAGTGAGTAGGACAGAGGTATTCTGTGATATTTTGCGAAGCTCAAGAGAATTATGCGAAGCTTGAGAGAATTTCGCGAAGTTCAAGAGCAATAGAGGATAGATAATGGCTTGGTTTGATGAACAGATTAGACAGCGAAAACTGAATGATGATGAACTTCTTGCCCAGACCTATGGTAATCTTGCGGGAGCGATATTAGGGCATAAGGTTGTAAGCTCACTTTCAGGCCAGCCTGAGCTAGCAAAGGATGCGATTGATGCGGTGCTTAGGTTTTACCGCGTGAAAAGTGTGGAGCTGCCGGCTGGAATGGATGACCTCCACGAACAGCTGGAGTATCTCATGCGCCCTTATGGAATCATGAGAAGAACGGTGCGCCTTAAGAAGGGCTGGACCGGGGATGCGACTGGCGCAATGCTCGGTACGAGGAGCGATGACGGAAGTGTTGTTGCGCTCATTCCAAGGCGCCTTGGTGGCTATTCCTTCTACGATGTGAAGCAGGGCAGGACAGTTAGGCTTAGCAGGAGAAACGAGCATCTCATCGATGATGAGGCAATGGCCTTCTATAAGCCCTTCCCCTTGAGAAAAATTACTGTGGCTGATCTGATCATGTATATTAACAGCATCCGCAGTTCATCTGATATGGTGTTCCTTGTTGTCATGACCGCACTTGTGACGGGTGTAGGAATGCTTATTCCCTGGCTCATTAATATTTTGACAGGAGAGGTTGTGGATACTTCGAGCATAGGAATGCTTGGGTCCGCGGCTGTGTTCCTTATCTGCGTTGTTATCGCACAGAATATGCTGACTTCAGTGAGAAGCCTTATTCTGACAAGGATTAAGACAAGGGTGGAGATATCTGTACAGGCAGCAACCATGATGAGGATACTGTCACTTCCTGCAGATTTTTTTGGAAACTATAGTTCAGGTGAACTCTCGACATATATGAGCTATGTTGACCAGTTGTGTTCGATGCTTGTGGAGACGGTAGTGTCCATGGGCCTTACATCACTGTTTTCGCTTGCATATATTCTTCAGATTTTTGCATTCGCACCCGCACTGGTTGCGCCTGCACTAATTGTCATTCTTGTGACTATGGTGTTTGCATTCCTGTCTGCGATTGTGAATATGAGGTATTCAAAGCAGCTGATGACACAGTCTGCAAAGGAGTCAGGTCTTTCCTTTGCGCTCCTATCGGGTATCCAGAAAATCAAGTTATCTGGCGCTGAGAAGAGGGCATTTGCAAAGTGGGGCAAAGAATATAGCAAGGAGGCAGAACTTAATTACAATCCTCCTGCAATTATCAGGTACAGTACTGTGATTAACCTCACTATCTCGCTGACTGGAACGCTGATAATGTATTACATTGCTGCTAAGTCTAATGTGAGTGTCCAGGATTATTTTGCATTTTCTACGGCGTATGCGATGGTCACTGCCGGCTTCATGGCTCTTGTAATGGTGGCGACCACCTTCACTCGAATCAGGCCTGTAATTGAGATGGTAAAGCCCATCATGGATACTGAGCCGGAGATTTCTGAGGGAAAGCAGATGGTGACGAGACTCTCTGGCAATATCGAGCTCAGTCATGTGTCCTTCAGGTATAACGAGAGTATGCCCTTTGTTCTTGATGATATCAGTCTGAAAATTAAGGCAGGACAGTATGTGGCAATCGTTGGAAGAACGGGATGCGGTAAGTCAACACTGATGAGACTGCTTCTTGGCTTCGAGACTCCGCAGAAGGGCGGAATCATGTATGACAACAAGGATATAAGACGTCTTGACTTAAAGTCATTGAGACGGCGCATCGGTGTCGTTATGCAGAACGGCAAGCTGTTCCAGGGCGATATTTTTTCCAATATAGTAATTGCGGCTCCATGGCTTACGCTGGATGATGCCTGGGAGGCAGCGGAGCTGTCGGGAATTGCTGATGACATAAGAGACATGCCCATGGGCATGAATACCGTGATTGCTGAGGGCGCCGGTGGTATCTCTGGCGGGCAGAAGCAGCGCCTTATGATTGCCAGGGCAATTGCGCCCAAGCCGAAGATCCTTATGCTGGATGAGGCGACCTCCGCGCTTGATAACATCACCCAGAAAATGGTGTCGGATTCACTGAATGCGCTGAAGTGCACGCGAATTGTCATTGCCCATAGGCTTTCGACAATCAAGCAGTGTGACAGAATCATAGTGCTGGACGGCGGCCATATCGTTGAGGATGGAAAGTACGATGAGTTAATTGCGGCAGGCGGCTTCTTCGCGGAGCTTGTAAGGCGGCAGCAGGTGGACGCAGGTGAAGTGTAGTAGCCTGCTGCGGATTCCTGGTGCCTGCTGCGGATTCCCGGTGCCTGCTGCGGATTCTTTGGCGCCTGCTTTGTGGATTCCTTGTGCCTGCTGCGGATGTTATAGACCGCGGTAACGCTTGAAGAGATATGCTGACAGGACCATGAGTCCGAGGGTCTGCAGAATGTGGAAAATGACTGAGGTCCAGACCACTCCGACCATACGGCTAGCGAGGACTATGGTATTCGACTGGATGAAGACGAATGCAATAAGAAACAGCACCGTCAGTGTGATTGATGATGTGATTAGCCATCTGTCCTGAAGGAATATTCCTGTCGTCAGTATGCCGATGCAGATGGCGATAAGCATACCAATGTACTTAAAGCCATGGGTGCTGTTGTACAGTGCGACAAAAGCGTTGTAGGTCTCGGGGTTGCTGAGGTCTACAATTTTTACTAACTGGGTTACGAAGCTCTTGTAGGCACTTGAAGTGACATCATATACAATCTCCACACCGATGAGTATTGCGGCCCAGACCTGAAGCAGCTGGTTGATTTCTGTGATGGAGAGGGTAGCGACACTGTCCTTAATCATCTCGCTCTGCAGCTTACCCATATCGGACCAGTCTTCGCGTGGGATGAGCTTCATTAACCTGTTCAATTTCTTTCTGGCAACAAGAAATACACCGATTGTGAGAAGAAGCTGCAGAATGGCAAAGGCAGACTGAATCGTCCACATCTTGGTGTCAAGCATATCCGGTGTGAGTGAAGGAAGCTTTGAGAGAACAATTCTCGCCAGACCACTGGCAAGCTCTGACAGAAGATTAAATATAGCTGTCAGCATGATTGCGGGGGTGAGAATGTGGACCTTCTTACTCAGATACATATGATGTGTCTCCCTTCGGTGTGTTCAGTGCGTAAATGTATGCTTATTGGTGTTCAAGAGTTCTGAGAGCGCCTGGGTTTTCTGCGAGTGCCTGGCTCCCTATGTGCTCTTTGCAGGAATGCGCTCATAGCACATAATGAAATCATAACATACCCATAACATAGCGGAAACTTCCCATAGCACTATGCTATCATTATTTGGCAGGTGTTTTCAAGGTGGAATAGTGCATAGAAGAAAACAAACAGAAATAGGTGGAGTGATATGACAGATGGAATAATTTTTGATGTAGATGGAACATTTTGGGATACAACATTCATTGTGGAGAAGGCGTGGAATGCTGCCCTTGATGAGATGGGCCTGTCGCATATTCGCGTTACGGCGGAGCAACTCAAAGGACTCTTCGGTCTTCCAATGGATGTGATTATCGAGAATATTATGCCGGAGCAGGAGAAGGCGGTGCAGGAGGCATACCTTCCGCTCTGTTCCAGATATGAGTTTGAGTATCTCGAGAAGGAGATGGGGAGGCTTTATCCTGATTTTGAGGAGACACTTGACGGTCTCTCAAAGAAGTACCCTCTGTTCATTGTTAGCAACTGCCAGAGCGGATATATTGAGATGTTTCTGGAAAAGACCGGTTTTGGCAAGTACTTTAAGGACTATGTATGCCCTGGGGATTCGGGGCTCCTGAAGGCAGGAAATATCTCGCTAATAGCAGAACGAAATGGTCTAAAGGCACCTGTCTACGTGGGAGATACACAGATGGATGCTAATGCCTGTAAGGAGGCGGGAGTTCCAATTGTGCATGCCAGATATGGTTTTGGAACAGTAGAAGAGCCTGACTATGTGATTGACAGGCCCATTGAGTTACTTGAACTTGACTTGTAAATTGAGATACCTGAACTCGAGTAATAATCGGTATTTTGTATTGGCTCAGGACGGTTTTGTGGCAGACGCCTATATAGAATTTGGGAGAAGCATATTGGCTGTTGGCGGGAAATGCACAATAGCCGATACAAGAAATTTCTTAGTGTTATAGGGCAGCAACTGAATCTGCGGGTAAGCCAATAACCACGGGAAAATGGTTCTGCTTGAATTGTAATGGCAATATGCCAAGAACGGGAAGTAGCCAATAACAATAGAAAAAATGCGATATAGGGTAAGAGCAGGATCAAAGGAAGAGCCAATACAGGCCCGTCGAAACAGCGGAAAAAGTGTATAGGGCGAGGGCTGAATCAAAGGAACAGCCGAAATCAGCGAAGAACAGAAACAGAACGAACCCCCCAAAAATAGGGCAGAAACCGGATCAAAGGAACAGCCGAAAACAGGGCGGGAATGAAGCAGAACCGCGCCCCCAAAACAGAGTTCAGCGATTCTGAACTTTTGAAATAAGTTTAGATAGGCCCTGCGTCAAAATCGGAACGATGAAGGACACGAGCAAGGTGAGCACATACTGTATTGTGAATGACACAATCAGGGTAATAACAACCATGGCCAGATAGAAGGTGGGCACGAATCGTGTGAGCCTTGCAACCGGGAAATACACGTACCCCATGAGGGAGACGTGCGTCAGCCACATCGCAGTTGAGAAGCTGCCGAAGAAATAGAGAACGCGCGGCACATAATCCCTTACAACAATCAGATAACAGAGCACCATGAGAGGTGACATTATGAAGTCCCATGTGCAGTACGCTGCAGATGGGGCTATTTTTATTCTTGCAATGGCAAGCATAGCAACAACCGCTACCGGAATCAGAAAGCGGAAAAGGAAACATTTTACAGGTGAGCCCGAAATATGCATATTAATGAACGACAGGATTCTATCAAAGAGCGCATATTCACTGACCAGGACTCCGAGAATAAAGGCAAGGAGAATTGGCGGGTGCAGGGCAACTATCAGATACATCAGTCCTGTGAACAGATAGGGGAAGAGGATGTGGTCTGCAGCAATTCTGAGACCAACAGCTATTACGGCAAATGACAGACACAGAACAGCCTTGCTTCTGATGGGAACCGCCTTTGAGAGCAGCACTCTGATAATGGGAAACAGCAGGCAGATAATCACATAGAAGAGCACATACCACCAGGAGCCGTTGTAGGTATTGACGACACCTAGCATATTCCCAATGAACTCAGGGAGATTAAAGGGGATGATGGTGATCTCAGGCGGGATGACCATGATTCTTGACACAATAATCTCGCCTGTCTTGAACACGATGATTACAAGCCAGAGCAGCGAATAGAGTCGCAGGATTCTCACTGCTGATTTTTTATACAATGATTTAAGGTCCGGTTTCTTATTGCTGTCCTGTCCGAAATTCATTCCGTAGCCACTTAAGAAGGCGAAGATGGTGACGCACAGTTTGCAGAGCCATGCTATCCTCATGCACATGTCCGCGTTGAAAAAATATAGCAGTGTGAGATTCTCGGGCTTCTGGAAGAAGTGGTGGAAGAGCATCATGAGAACTGCCAGACCCTGGAGAGCCTGAGTATGTCTTTTGCTGATTGAACGGTCCATTATTCTTTGTCCTCGAGGAGAAGGTCGCCCTCGGCGATAGTGCGTTCTACCCAGAGCTTCAGTGAGTCGACTGCTGTTGAAATGCCATCAAGCTTTTCTGATATTTTTTTGAAATCCTCGAGCTCATCCTCGTCGATTCGACCGTCAACGGCAATCTCGATGAGCCTGTTCTTCTCCTTATCGAGAGAGTTGAGGGTTGCGACTGTCTCGAGGACAATTTGTGACAGGTCCTTAATTTTTATCTCGGGAACATACTTGCGGCCGATAGGGCACTCGCTGGAACAGTACTGGTTGCACATCTCGGGATGCTTATAGCACTTTGACATCGCGAGAACCTCGTCGGGCTGTGCAGGTGACTTCTCGCTTTCGATTCTTTCAATCCTGTCATCGGAGATATAATCAAGTAGTTCTGCTGCCTGTTCTCTTGTCAGGCCTGCATCCTCGCGGCAGAGCTGATAAATTGTCTTGTTTTCTTTGGTTGAGCGACGTCCCATAATATACCTCTCTGTTTTGAAACCTTAGGGAAAAACCTATGCATACCCTAAGGTTGATTTGATTTTGCTGTAATTATTCTTGGATTGTTGTCCGATATTATCATTGATTATACAATGAATTGTTTTTTTTCGTCAAAAATGTATTTTCAGGGGAAAAATATGTTTTTTGGCGTGCTTTTCACAGAATATCACAGATTGTTCACCTCGTAGGGTTTGAACAATCGCGATTACTGTGCTATCATTGTTGTAATTCAGCATGGATGCTGAAAGTGTAACCGGAAGCATGGAAGCGTGGCATGGCCACAGAATCGAGGTTATTATGTCTCTTACAGTTAATTCAGGTTCAGACCTTTCAACTTTATTTTCAGGATTAAGTACATCTTCGTCAGATAGTTCATCATCCCTTCTCTCAGATTATGCCAGCATAAAGAACGGAAGCTATGGCAAGCTTGTGAAGGCTTACTATGCCAAGAACAGTTCCAAGGCAACCACGGATGAAGAAACCAAGACCAATAATTCCAATGTGACTTCAGGTGCCACATCGCTCAAGGTCGCTGCTGATGCACTTATTAGCGACACCAAGCTCTTTACCAAGTCAAAGACAACAAAGGATGAGAATGGCGTTGAGACCACAGATTATGACTGGGATTCAATCACCAAGAAGGTACAGAATTTTGTTGACAGCTACAACGACACTGTGAAGAATTCCCTGGATTCCACATCGAATTCAGTGCTGTCATCAACACTCAGCATGGTGAAGGGCACGGCTGCCAATTCAAATATGCTGAAGAGTGTTGGTATCACAATAGGAGAGAATAACAAGCTTGTTCTTGATAAGGATGCGCTTAAGGCTTCTGATATCAATGATCTTAAGTCACTGTTTTCTGGAGTGGGATCATATGCTTATTCAGTGTCTTCTTCAGCAAGCAATATTGGCAATGCCGCTGCCAAGGCAACAGCGACATATACTTCAGATGGTTCCTATTCAGGACTTACATCAGTTAGTTCAGTAATGGATCAGTATCTGTAGGAACAGAGTGAATTTCATATTTTTTCCAAGAGTAAGTTATGGCCGTCGCATGAAAGTGCGATGGCTTTTTTTATTTATCCCTGCATCGGGATTCTTCGTATAACAATTTATGAGCCTTGGCATGGACGTGTGCCTGGGACAATATGCATTATTCATGGAGGAAAAAATGTTAATAGATAAGCTTGAGAACGGAAGTACTGTGATTCTGGAATACATGACTGAGAATGGGATTGTGGAGATTACTTCCAAGGTGACTGGAACTGGAAAGAATGCTGTGCTTGTTGAACCCATTAAGACTATGAAAGGGGCAGACAAGCAGGAGATGAAGAATGTTGATGGGACTGTGTGCAATCTCTATGCGGATGATCAGAATGGAAAGAGGGTCGGCTGGTATAATGTGACCGTCAAGACTACGGATTATAATCATCATTCCTACAGTGGGATTTATACTCACTGCTTTAATCAGAATTCGGCGCCCTCGGACAGGCGCGACAATGAGCGTTTTGGAATAGGAGACCTGGTTGTCAGGGTTGAGACCAGCGATGGCGCACTTCATGATGTCCATCTGCATGATGTCAGCAACACCGGACTTGCTTTTCGGACGGAAGGCGGAGAAGACTATCTCAATAAGAGGCTTATCGTCCACATCGAGGACGTTGTAAATAACGAGGATGTTAAGGTGAATGTGCATTGTACCTGTGTGCGCTCTGAAGAGGAGGGCGACAGGAAGCTGTTCGGCTGCAACATCGGAGAGGCTGAACGCTCGTTCCTTACATATATCTTCCGAAAGAAGATGGAGCTTAGGAAGGCCTGCTCGTGAGTTTGTCGCGAGGCTGATTTCGGATGTTGATGCATAAGACAGAATTATTCTGGGCCTTCATACCTACCTTGTGCTGATACAGTACATTCTGCCTTCGACTTCCATTACAGTAATACTGAAAAGAAATAACTCTGCAACAAACCATTACCTTCATGACATAAAAAAGGGATGACACAAAAAATGTCGACCGAAAAAACGATCCGCGCATGGAGTCATCCCCTTCTAAATCATACTATAGATGTAACAAGCGCCAGATGTCAAGACGGATTATTCAATCAAGAAAAAGTTTAATGAGCAAATGTGACCCGCCACAATGGGAGGGTTGTTCAACTGGATAAATATGTAGAGGGTTGTTCAACTGGATAAATATGTATTGACATTAGCATCAAATGGAGTTAAAGTGTTCTTGGAGCCGCGGTACCGCGCAGAGGAAGCAATTTTCCGTAAGCGATGGTTTATGCGGCTCTTTTCATCTCTACTCACTCGATCAATATCATATATAATTTGTCTTCCAGCTTTCATATTCTCAATAATCAATACCCCAGAATAATAACATGGATCACCATCAAATTTAAACACTGTGAAATAATGGCTAAATGTATCAACTGCAGTTCTTATCCGTAATGCATTAATGACCATGCTAATGCACAGTTATTCGGTATCGTCAGTTTCATCATTTCTCTGTTTTCATCTTTTACAACGGAACTTCCCGCAATTCAGTCCGGTCGTTGCATTTTGAGTTTCTCAGCACAAATCAAAGAAGACATAAATTAGAAGAGAATTGCTGCTCGGCAAAAAATAACCACCGCGGCGTCTGCTGCGGTGGTCTAAAGGGGAGAGAGTTATATTATATCGAAGGTTTTTCGCTTTCGATGATGTAATCATATCTTTTAATTGTGTCTTAAGTTTGTTTTCCTAATTAAGCATTTGTGAAAACTATAAATAAAGTATAAAGTGCCGCATAGTCTCCTGATTAGTTGATAAGGAAATGTTTGAGTCTTTGTGTGAGGGCAAATATATTGGCTTCTTGCAGTACTGGACCATGAGCCTATACAGCTCGAGCTTTGAAGATTGCCGATGATATTGGCTTTTATCGAGAAAGATTAAGAAGCCTATACATCAAATCAGTATATTGAATAGGCTTTTTGGGGAAAGTGTATCTGCGCCTATATTATTGAGAAACTACCAGTATAGGCTGTATGGGAGATTGTATTGTAAGCCGATATACTCAACTTGAGTGGTGTATGAGGAATTTATTGGCTTTTCTTGATTTACGCTAGATAGCCAATAAATCTAAGAAATAACTCATATTGGCTCACCGGCAAAAAGTGCAATGAGCCAATAAACACCGCAGAATAAACCCTGCAACGGAGAGCAATACCCCTGCACCGCAAAATAATCCCTTGCGCCACAGAATAATACCCCGCAGCTGAAAACACTCCTCACACAAATATTTTGACAATCAAAACTTTTTGTTGACATGACCGTTGAGATGTAATATAGTTTGATAAGCAAATAGTTTGAAAGGCAAACTAAAATAAGCAACAAACAAAGCAACAAAAGAAAACTAAAACAAAACAATTCAAATTAACGGAGGAAAAAGAAATGTTAGAGAAGATCGCAGAGATGGTAGCAGAGCAGCTTGGTGTAGATGCAGCAGACGTAAAGGCTGAGTCAAATTTCAAGGAGGATCTCAACGCAGATTCACTTGATCTGTTCGAGCTCGTTATGGCACTTGAGGAAGAGTACGGTGTTGAGATTCCTTCAGAGGATCTTGAGCAGATTGCTACTGTACAGGATGTAATCAACTACATCGAAAGCCACAAATAAATTGTGGAGCAGAGAACTGCAGGAATAGAGAGCAGGCAGCTGCAGGAATAGAAAGCAGAGAACTGCAGGAATAGAGAGCAGAAAAACTGCAGAGGGAATTCTCTGTAGAAATAAATGGAGCTGGAGGGCTTAAATGAAGACGAGATTGACAGAACTTCTTGGAATTGAATATCCCATCATCCAGGGCGGAATGGCCTGGGTTGCTGAGTATCATCTGGCAGCAGCAGTTGCAAATGCTGGTGGACTTGGACTTATCGGTGCGGCATCTGCACCACCTGAGATTGTGAGAGAGCAGATTCGGGAGGCCAAGAAGCTTACTGATAAGCCTTTCGGCGTGAATGTCATGCTGATGAATCCCAACGCTGAAGAGGTTGCAAAAATTGTAATCGAAGAGGGAATCAAGGTAGTTACTACAGGAGCTGGAAACCCAGCAAAGTTCATGGATGCATGGAAGGCGGCAGGAGTAAAGGTTATTCCTGTAGTAGCATCGACAGCTATGGCTAAGATGATGGAGAGAGCAGGCGCTGACGCTGTGGTTGCTGAAGGAATGGAGTCCGGCGGACACATTGGAGAAGCAACCACAATGACACTTGTTCCCCAGGTTGTTGACTCGGTCAGCATTCCCGTTATAGCGGCAGGTGGAATTGCCGATGGAAGAGGATTTGCTGCTGCAAGAATGCTTGGTGCCGAGGGCGTTCAGATTGGAACAAGATTTGTAGTTGCAACTGAATCCATCGTTCATGAGAACTACAAGCAGAGACTTATCAAGGCCAAGGACATTGACTCAGAGGTTACAGGCCGTTCGACTGGCCATCCCGTAAGACAGATTAGAAACAAGATGACAAGAGAGTATCTGAAGCTTGAGAAGGAAGGCGCATCCCTCGAGGAGATGGAAGTGCTTACACTTGGATCTCTCAGGAAGGCAGTTATCGACGGAGATGTAACAAACGGAACAGTCATGGCAGGTCAGATTGCAGGAATGATCAAGCAGGAGGAGTCCTGCGAGGCAATCATCCAGGATATCATGCAGGGAGCAAACGAGCTGCTTGCCGGCACAAGGTTTGCATAATAAGGAATGGTGAGGAACATGGGCAAGACAGCGTTTATTTTTCCCGGACAGGGAGCACAGTACGTAGGAATGGGTCAGGATTTCTACGAGAACTCAGCGGAAGCTAAGGAGATGTTTGATCTGGCAGCAAGGGTGACAGGCATTGATATAAAGCACCTTTGCTTTGAGGAAAATGAAGAAATTAACATCACAGAGTTCACGCAGATTGCGATGCTTGCGGATGAGGTTGCAATTCTGAAGGCGGCGCAGGCAGCTGGACTTAAGTGTGATGTTGCAGCAGGCCTCTCACTTGGTGAGTACGGCGCAATCGTAGCGGCAGGAATTATCACTCCCGAGGACGCCTTCAAGGTAATCAGGGAGCGCGGAATTGCAATGCAGCAGGCATACCCCGAAGGAGGAGCAATGTCAGCCGTTCTCGGTATGGAAGCAGAGCCTGTGGAAAAAATATGTGCAGAGACTGCCGAGGAGATGAGCAAGGTGGTATCCGTTGCCAACTATAACTGCCCGGGACAGATTGTTATCACAGGTGAGGCAGAGGCAGTTGCTGCGGCGGGAGAGAAGCTTAAGGAAGCAGGAGCCAAGAGAGTACTTCCTCTCAAGGTTTCAGGACCGTTTCACTCAAAGCTTCTTGAGAGTGCGGCAAAGAGACTTTCAGAGGTTCTTGAGGACGTGGAACTTAAATACGAGAACATCCCCTATGTGGCAAACCTCATTGCTGAGTACGTTTATTCGCACAAAGATACAAAGGCACTTCTCTCAGCCCAGGTTTGTGGCTCAGTGAGATGGCAGCAGAGTGTAGAGAAGATGATTGAAGACGGTGTTGATACCTTCGTTGAAATCGGGCCTGGAAAGACACTCAGTGGATTCATGAGAAAAATCAACAAGGAAGTTACAGTTGTAAATATAGATAAGTTTGAGGATCTTGCGGCAGCAGTTGAGAAACTCAATTCATAAAGGCACGGACGGTGGAAAAAATGTTTAGTTTGGAAGGAAGATGCGCTCTGGTAACAGGCGGCGGACGCGGAATTGGTAAGGCAATTGCAATGGCACTTGCCGAGCAGGGAGCTAAGGTTGCAGTAATCTACAACGGTTCAAAGGATAGGGCTGAGGCAGTTGTCAGTGAAATAGAAGAGCTTGGCAGCGAGGCGATAGCAGTGAAGTGCAATGTCGCTGACGTGGCAGAGTGTGAGAGCACAGTAGCCGAGGTGATGGAGAAGTTTGGAAGAATCGACATTCTTGTGAATAATGCAGGAATCACCCGCGATAATCTGCTGCTTCGAATGAAGGATGAGGAGTTTGACGATGTAATCGCAGCCAACCTCAAGGGAACCTTCACTATGACAAGGCTTGTGTCAAAAATCATGCTCAAGCAGAAGTACGGAAGAATTGTTAATCTTTCCTCCGTATCAGGTGTTTATGGTAACGCAGGACAGGCCAACTACGCGGCATCAAAGGCTGGCGTGATCGGAATGACAAAGAGCGTTGCCAAGGAGCTTGCAGGAAGGAACATCACCTGTAATGCACTCGCACCTGGATTCATCGAGACAGATATGACAGATGCGATGCCTGAAAAGGCGAAGGAAGCCATACTCGCATCGGTTCCTGCCAAGAGAACAGGAAAGAGCGAAGAGGTGGCAGCTGCAGCAGTATTTTTTGCATCAGAAGAGGCATCATACGTAACAGGACAGGTGCTTGAAATCAGCGGAGGAATGTAAAAATGAGAGAAGTAGTTATCACAGGAATGGGTGCAATCACTCCCGTTGGAAATACTGTGGAGGCTTTCTGGGAGAGCCTCAAGGCTGGAAAGCATGGCTTTACAGAGATTACAAGATTTGACCATGAGGAATATAAGGCACATGTTGCGGCTGAGGTTAAGGATTTCGATGCAAAGCAGTACATGGACCCTAAGGCTGCAAGAAGAATGGAAGCCTTCTGTCAGCTGGCAGTGGCAGCAGCCAGGGATGCAATGGAGGATTCAGGAATCGACCTTGAGAAAGAAGACCCCTTCATGGTGGGAACTGCAATCGGTTCAGGCATCGGTTCAATTCAGGCAATGGAGCGAGAGTATACAAAGCTCGTTGAGAAGGGACCCTCAAAGGTCAATCCCCTTTTCGTACCCCAGATGATCTCAAACATGGCATCTGGAAATGTGGCAATCCAGCTTGGTCTTAAAGGAAAGAGCATCAACGTGGTTACAGCCTGTGCGACAGGTACCAACTCAATCGGTGAGGCCTTCAGGGCGATTCAGCACGGCGAGGCAGACGTAATGTTTGCAGGCGGTGCAGAGAGCGCAGTCACACCCCTTGGAGTTGCTGGCTTCTGCTCGCTCACAGCACTTTCGCCCGAGAGAGACCCTGACACCTGCTGCCTTCCCTTTGATAAGAGAAGAAGCGGCTTCGTAATGGGAGAGGGCGCTGGCGTCCTTGTGCTTGAAGAGGCAGAGCACGCTAAGGCACGTGGTGCAAAAATATATGCGAAGGTTCTCGGCTACGGATGTTCATCAGATGCATACCACATCACTTCCCCCGCAGAGGACGGAGCCGGAGCTGCAAAGGCAATGGAGTTCGCGGTTAAGGATGCTGGTCTTGCGCTTACAGACATTGACTACATCAATGCCCACGGCACAAGCACCCACCACAATGACCTCTTTGAGACCAGGGCAATCAAGCTGCTCTTTGGTGATCACGCAAAGGACATCCTTGTGAACTCAACAAAGTCGATGGTAGGTCATCTTCTTGGAGCAGCGGGCGCTGTCGAGCTTATCGCCTGCGTGAAGGAGCTTAATGAAGGCTATGTTCACAGGACACTCGGTTATGCTGAGCCTGACGAAGAGATGGATCTCAACTACTGCGCAGAGGGCACATCAGCTGACATCAAGTATGCACTCAGCAATTCACTTGGCTTCGGCGGCCACAACGCGTCAGTCCTCATCGGAAGACCTTAGTCAGAGAGAAATTCAACCTAGTATTAATAGATGAAATTCAGCCTAGTATTAAAAGATGAAATTCAGCCTAGTATTAAAAGATGAAATTCAGGCTTAATTTTAGGAGAAAAATATGTCCGTTTACACAACAAAAGAAATCATGGAAATCATCCCTCACAGACAGCCCTTTCTGCTGATCGACACGATTGAAGAGCTTGAGGAGGGTGTGCGCGCGGTCGGCAAGAAGTGCGTGACTTACAACGAGCCCTTCTTTGCAGGACACTTTCCCGGAAATCCGGTAATGCCTGGTGTACTTATCATTGAGGCCCTGGCGCAGGTTGGCGCAGTTGCAATTTTATGTAAACCTGAGAACAAGGGAAAGACAGCATACTTTGCTTCGATTAACAATGCGAAGTTCAAGAAGATGGTTGTCCCCGGAGATGTACTGATGCTTGAGACAGAAATCATCAAGGTGAAGGGTCCCATGGGCGTGGGAATGGCAAAGGCGTATGTCGATGGCAAGCTTGCAGCGCAGGCTGAGCTGACCTTCGCGATTTCCTGAGAACGTGGCAAAGCGGACTTAAAATTCTGCGCTGCTATATTTTTTACACGAAACACATATGAAGATAAATGGTGAAATGATATGGGTATTGTTCGTTTTATCAAGGAACTGAGAGGAGAGGTGTTCATCACCTGCCCCTCCTGCAAGGAAAAAGTTAATAGAGACGATGCAGCGGGCCTCAGATATGCCTGCCCCAAGTGCGGCGGATATTTCAGGGTAAAGACCTCGAACAGAATCAAGATGGTAGCCGATGCGGGAAGCTTTTCGCCCTGGTTTGATATTGAGGCAGATGCCAATCCGCTCGATTTTCCTGGATATGAGGAAAAAATTGAAGCGGCCAGAGAGAAGACAGGCCTCAATGAGGGTGTGAGCATCGGTCTTGCGAGAATATACGGTCAGGAATGTGTGCTCGGTATCTGCGACGCGAGATTCCTGATGGGAAGCATGGGCTCTGTATACGGCGAGAGGATTACCGCAGCCGTTGAGCGTGCGACAAGGATGAAGCTTCCTGTGATTATTTTTACCTGCTCAGGCGGAGCTAGAATGCAGGAAGGAATTGCATCCCTCATGCAGATGGCAAAGACCTCGGCGGCTCTTAAGAAGCACTCGGAGGCTGGACTTCTGTATGTGAGTGTTCTCACTGATCCGACTACAGGCGGGGTTACAGCCAGCTTTGCAATGCTGGGTGATGTGATTCTGGCAGAGCCTGGTGCACTTATCGGATTTGCGGGGCCCAGAGTCATCGAGCAGACAATCGGAGAGAAGCTTCCTGCAGGATTTCAGAGGGCAGAGTTCCTTCTGGACCACGGGTTTGTTGATAAGATTGTTAAGAGAGAGGAACTCAAGGATACACTTTTTACCATCCTTAAGCTTCACGAAGTGGGAAGAGAGCAGGGAAGCGCTGAGAAAAAATTTGAGGCAGTATTTCCTGACGGTATTCCTGCAAAATATAAGCCCACTGAGATTATGAAGGAGCGCCAGCTTACGGAGCGCCCCAAGACAGCCTGGGAGAGAGTCAAGTCTGCAAGAGGTCTTGAGAGACCGACTACAAGGACGATGATTAACAAAATCTTCAAGGATTTTGTGGAGTTTCATGGCGACAGGCAGTGCAAGGACGATAAAGCGATTGTTGGCGGAATTGCATCGCTTTCCGGAATGCCTGTGACGGTTGTGGGAATTCAGAAGGGAAATGACCTGGCGCAGTGCCAGGAGACAAATTTCGGAATGTCTGGCCCAGAGGGCTACAGAAAGGCACTTCGCCTTATGAAGCAGGCGGAGAAGTTTGGAAGACCTGTAATCTGCTTTATCAACACCGCGGGAGCTTATCCTGGAATGGAGGCTGAGGAGCGTGGACAGGGTGAGGCAATCGCAAGAAACCTCTACGAGATGTCAGCGCTGACTGTTCCTGTGCTTTCAATATTCATTGGTGAAGGCGGTTCGGGCGGAGCGCTTGCACTTGCGGTAGCAAATGAAGTCTGGATGCTTGAGGATTCTGTATACTCAATCTTATCCCCGGAAGGCTTTGCTTCCATACTGTGGAAGGATGCGAAGCGTGCCGAGGAGGCAGCTGACCTCATGCACATTACGGCAGGTGAGCTTCTGAGAATGGGAATTGCTGACAAGGTGATTCCTGAGTACGGCGGAGCAAACGAGGAGTCGGCTACTGCGATTGCAATGTACATTAGAGATAAAATCTACCCCTTCCTGCAGCAGTTTGATGGAATGAGTGGTGAGGAGATTGCAGCGCAGCGATACGAGCGCTTCAGGAGAATGTAGACGAGGCAGTGAGCGCTTCGGGAGAATGTAGACGAGGCAGTGAGCGCTTCAGGAGAATGTA
>DCHL01000133.1:16627-18211 GCA_002317595.1 Lachnospiraceae bacterium UBA1753
GGTAATTGATTAAAGGATAGAGAGATGGCACTGAAAATACTTGGCACGGGCTCAGCCCTTCCTGAGAAAATAGTAACAAATGATGATCTTGCGCAGGTGGTGGACACTTCTGATGAGTGGATTCGCAGCAGGACCGGAATCGAGGCAAGACATCTGTCGACAGGAGAGACTACGACAGAACTTTCGGTAAGGGCCTCAAGACTTGCCCTTGAGATGGCGGGGGTTGATGCTGAAACAATCGACCTCATCATTGTTGGAACAGTAAGTCCTGACACATATTTTCCTTCGACAGCCTGCTGCGTACAGGCGGCAATCGGAGCCGTGAATGCAGTTGCGTTTGATATCAATGCAGCCTGCAGCGGATTTATGTTCGGAATGGAGATTGCTGCCTCATATTTTTCAAAAGGATCTGCAAAGCGTGCCCTTATAATTGGAGCAGAGGTTCTGTCAAGAGTCATGGACTGGACAGACAGAGGCACCTGCGTGCTCTTCGGTGACGGAGCGGGTGCTGCCATTGTCGAGAGCCGTGAGGACGGACTGTGGGAGCTTGTACAGGGTTCCGATGGAGCCAAGGGAGAAGCACTCATCTGTAAGAACCGTCCCATTCAGAATCCTTACTATAAGGAAGCGGATAAGGTGGATTACACACACATGGATGGACAGGCTGTCTTTAAGTTCGCAGTCAGGACCGTGCCCGCTGCAATTAAGCAGGCTATGGAAAAGGCGGGTGTTGAAGATGGAGACGTGAAATACTACCTTCTCCACCAGGCGAACATCAGAATTATCGAGTCGGTGGCAAAAAGACTCACTGGCGGGGATAGTCTTGAAAAGTTCCCCACAATTCTTCAAAAGTGTGGTAATATTTCAGCAGGAAGTGTTCCGATTCTTCTTGACTATGCAAATCGTGAGGGGATGCTTTCTGAAGGGGATAAAATTGTAATGGCAGGCTTTGGAGCAGGCCTGACATGGGCTGCGGCAGTTATGGAGTTCTAATTGTCTCTGTGGCCGAGGGAAATGGAGAAGAAAAATGGCACTGGAGGTTACTCTTAACAGAATGTTCGTCGAACTGTATCAGGAGATTATGGATGCGGAAGAGAATGCCCTGATCGTCGATGAGTATTCTGACATCACAATAAATGATATGCATGTGATTGAGGCTGTCGGCAAGGAGGAGCCGCGAAGCAGTTCTGCGGTTTCCAAGAAGCTGGGGATCACGATGGGTACGCTCACCAAGGCGATAGATGGTCTTGTGAGAAAAAAATATGTGGTTCGGGAGCGCTCTGACAGTGATAAGCGAGTGGTTCTTCTGTCGCTTACCGAAAAGGGCATCAGGGCATTTGAGCATCATGCGGCATTCCACAAGGGAATGGTTGATGCAGTTATGGCACAGCTCGAGCCTGAAGAGAAGGAGGTTCTGGACAAGAGCCTTGGAAGCCTCGTAAAGTACTTCGCGGGTAATTCGAGACCGCAGGAGTAGGTTGGTTGAATGATGGAACTGTCGCGTTTGACGCGGCAGTTTTTCTTGTTTTCGCCTGATAAATATGTGGTGGGGGCCAGGCAAACGCGGTGGGGCTCAGAAAACGC
>DCHL01000155.1 GCA_002317595.1 Lachnospiraceae bacterium UBA1753
GAGTGCCATGGCGTGAGACTCGAGCCAGAGGTGTGCATGCTTGGAGATTTTTAGATATAAGATTAGGTAGGAGACTTCGGTTATGAAGCTTGTGATTGTTACCGGAATGTCCGGTGCAGGCAAGGGAACAGCAATAAGAATGCTTGAGGATCTGGGCTATTTCTGCGTAGATAATCTTCCTGTGCCGCTTATCACAGGTTTCGCTGAACTTGCCGACAATCCAAATTCAGAGCTTGCTAAGGTGGCGATAGGCATCGACATCAGAACCGGGCTTTCGAGCATCAGAGAGACGCTTGAGTCCCTCAAGGCAAGAGGCGTGGCCTACGAGATTCTCTACATGGATGCATCTGACGAGGTACTCATCAAGAGATTCAAGGAGACGAGGCGAGCACATCCTTACGCAGGCAACGAGAGAGTTGAGGAAGGCATCACAAGGGAGAGGAAGGAACTTCAGTATCTCAAGAAGAATGCCACATATATACTCGATACAAGCCAGACGCTCACCAGAGAGCTGAAGGCACAGATGGACAGTATTTTTTCAAAAAATAAGAGCTTCAACAATCTCTTCATCACGATTCTTTCATTTGGATTCAAGTACGGAATTCCCAGCGATGCCGATCTTGTGTTTGATGTGAGATTCCTGCCCAACCCATATTATATCGATGAACTTAAGCCGCTCACAGGAAATGATGAGAAGGTTCAGGAGTACGTTTGCAGCTTTGCAGAGGCCGGTGTGTTTCTCGATAAGCTAGAGGACCTTATTAAGTTCCTCATTCCCAACTATGTCATCGAGGGAAAGAACCAGCTAGTCATCGCCATTGGATGTACAGGTGGTAAGCACAGAAGCGTTACTCTCGCCAACAAGCTCTATGAGAGAATGAAGACTGATGAGCAGTATGGAATAAAGATTGAGCACAGGGATATCGGAAAGGATGCCTTGCGAGGAAAATAGAGGGAGGAACGCATGTCTTTTTCTTCTGAAGTGAAGGAAGAACTGGGTGCGAGGATTCCTTCTGCACGGCACTGTCAGATTGCGCAGCTGTTGGCATTTTTTATTTTTTCCGGAAAAATTGTCCGTGGAAGAGCCGGCAGAGTGCATATTCGTTTTCAGACAGAGAGTGCTCCCCTTGCGAGAAAGTGCTTTACTTTACTTAAAAAAACATTTAATATATCAACTGATGTGCTTCTGCGTGTTTCTGCAGGTTCCGAGAATGGCAGTTATTCGTTGTATATTCGGGATGCGGAGGATGTTCAGAGAGTGCTTTCGGCACTTAAGGCATGGGAGCCACTAAAGGATCAGATAGGCCTAGTAGCTGTGAAGTCGTGCTGCAAGCGCTCATTCCTGTCGGGAGCCTTTCTGAGTGTTGGTTCCATCAGCAATCCGCAGAATTCATACCACTATGAGATAGTGTGTAAGAGCGAGGAGCAGGCACTGGTGACCAGGGAGCTCATCAATTCCTTTGAAGTCGGCGAGCAGTTTCAGGCCAAGGTGGTACAGAGAAAAAAGTATCATGTCGTTTATGTGAAGGACGGATCCCAGATTGTGGATCTGCTCAATCTAATGGGAGCCCATCAGTCACTTATGAAGCTTGAGACGCTGCGCGTTGAGAAGGAAATTGGCAACTCGATTAACCGGCAGGTTAATTGTGAGACGGCCAACTTACAGAAGACCGTATCTGCAGCGCTTAAGCAGATTCAGGATATAAAATATTTAAAGGAGCATGGCGGATACAAAAAACTGACGCCTGCCCTGATTGAGGTAGCGGAGCTTCGTCTTGAGAACACTTCGATGTCGCTCAAGGAAATGGGAGAAATGCTGCATCCGCCGGTTGGCAGGTCCGGCGTAAATCACAGGCTGAGGAAACTGTGTGAAATTGCCGAGGAGTTACGTGAGGGACACCCTTGAGGGTATACGTAGGAGGACATTATGAAAAAGAAGACGATTGGTATTCAGATGACTGAAGACCAGGACCGCCCTATTGCCATGCTTGTGCAGGTTGCAAGCCAGTTCGACAGCAAGATTCATATCGAGAGCGAGGACAAGTTTGTAAATGCGAAGAGCATCATGGGTATGATGACTGTGACAATCATGAATGGTGAGGATATCACTGTGGTTGCAGATGGTCCTGATGAGGACGCAGCAATTGAGAGCCTTGAGAAATTTCTTACAGGCCAGGAATAGGCAGCAGGTTTGAATTCCTGTGCCAAGTTGCTATAATGGTAGGGTAATATTAGTTTACTTATAAAACAATTTTAAGAAAGGTGGTATAAACAAATGTCTTTAGTTACAACTACAGAAATGTTTAAGAAGGCATATGACGGTGGCTACGCTATCGGTGCTTTCAACGTAAACAACATGGAAATTGTACAGGGAATCACAGAAGCAGCAGGAGAGCTTAAGAGCCCTGTTATCCTTCAGGTTTCCAAGGGAGCTCGTGCATACGCTAACCATACATACCTCGTTAAGCTGGTAGAGGCTGCTGTTGCTGAGAATCCTGAGATCCCCATCGCTCTTCACCTTGATCATGGTGATAGCTTCGAGCTTTGCAAGTCTTGTATCGATGGTGGTTTCACATCAGTTATGATCGATGCTTCTTCAAAGTCTTTCGAGGAGAACATTGCAATCACAAAGCAGGTTGTTGAGTATGCACATGCTCACGGCGCAGTTGTTGAGGCTGAGCTTGGAACACTTGCTGGTGTTGAGGATGAGGTTGTTGTAGAGTCTGGTAAGGAGAGCTACACAAAGCCTGAGGAAGTTGAGGAGTTCGTTGACAGAACAGGTTGTGATTCACTTGCAATCGCTATCGGAACTTCACACGGTGCTTACAAGTTCACAGCTGCACAGTGCACAAGAAATGCAGATGGAATCCTTGTTCCCCCTCCGCTTCGTTTTGACGTACTTAAGGGATGTATCGACAAGCTTCCTGGATTCCCTATCGTTCTTCACGGTTCATCATC
>DCHL01000146.1:0-393 GCA_002317595.1 Lachnospiraceae bacterium UBA1753
GAATCCCGATGACCGGAATGAAAAAACAGCTATCATAACAGGATGCTTCATCGGAGAATCTTCGTTTCCTTGAATCCCGATGACCGGAATGAAAAAGCAGCTATCATAACAAGATGCTTCATCGAGAATCTTCCTCTTTCCAGATTCCCGATGACCGCCACATAAGAAGCTTCATCGGAGAACCTCCGTTTCCTTGATTCCCGATGACCGGAATGAAAAAACAGCTATCATAACAGGATGCTTCATCGAGAATCTTCCNNGACCGTCACGTAAGATGCTTCATCGGAGAACCTCCGTTTCCTTGATCCCCGATGACTGCCACATAAGAAGCTTCATCGAGAATCTCCGTTTCCTTGATTCCCGATGACCGCCACATAAGAAGCTTCATCGGAG
>DCHL01000146.1:438-7098 GCA_002317595.1 Lachnospiraceae bacterium UBA1753
GACCGTCACGTAAGATGCTTCATCGAGGATTATCCTCTTCCTAGAATCCCGATGACAGAAACCCAAAAATAGCTTTCATAACAAGAAACGTCATCGGGAAACCTACAATCCCAGGAATCCCGATGACTCTATCAAAAGAAATTACTCTAACAAAAGAAAAAACTCTATCAAAAGCAATCACTCTATCAAAAGAAACTGCTGGCACACTGTAATCGCAGCCCCTATTACCCCAGCTGGTTGCTCTGCATGCGCAGGTACCAGAGGCGGTCTTCCTGGTCAATGTTGAGCATGTTGCGGATTTCAGTCCTCGGGGGCGCGATGGATGAGAAACGGTAGGAAAGGGCACTGTACAGATTCTTGGCGCGCCTCGAGAGAACCTTGAGTTCCTTCACATCCTGCTCAGACATTCCCAGCTCAGCTGCATGTGCTGTCAGGAGACGGTCAATGCGCTTTCCAACTTCCGCCATACGGGCATAGTACATAAGATCATCAAGGCCATAACGCATGAGGCACTCGAAGTCTTCATTGCCAAGGAGCCTGGGCCTGTTGCCATCTACAAGCGACAGTGTCCTCAGCTCACCTGCAAGGATGCCTGTGCGGTTAACTTCCGATACCTTGCTGGCAGCTTCATGCTTCTCACGCTGCGCAAGCGCATCAGCAAACTGCTCCTTATGCTGCTCTAACAATGCCCTCATGTCATCGACATTGGCCGACCATTCTTCTCCCTGTTTAACGGTGCGATGGTCACCAAGTTCTGTTTCAATACACTCCTTAAAAGAGAAATCCCCAAGAACTCCACAGGCAGTAAAGAGCTGTGCAAACTTGCTGAACTGGTAGGCGCCACGGTTAAAGCGCTTTAGCTGCTCAGGCGTCATGACCGTCTCTCCGAATTTTTCCACCCACTGGGCAATTCCCTGATAATGATGGTACTTCTCATTTGCCTTACGGGCCAGGGCTACTCGCTCCGCCTCCGTCTTTACCTTATGGAAAGGGTATTCTTCGATAATCTTCTCAATATCAAAGGCAAGAATAGGAGTTATCAGACGCTCTATTGCGTCAGGCGTGCGATGCCGCAGCAGAAACAGGTAACTCTCCTTTGAAAAATGGTGGGTATCAAGAGTAACCTGTCCATTTTCATCTAAATTCTTTTCATCAAAGCAGCCAGGATTATCAAGTTCACGCATAAAGTCCTTAAGGCCTCTATTAATATTCGCCTCAAGGTATGCATCCTTTTCCTCCTGTGTCTTCAGGGTTGCAAGATGCTTCCCTGTCTCCTTTGTCATCCATCCGCCTTCAATGTAAGCCTGTCTGAATTCGGCATAAGCAACTCTCTCACTATGGTCAGCACGGGTCGCATACCCAGTGTTATTATTTATCATTTCTCGCACTTCCACAGTGCGCTGCGCACGCTCCTCATCATAGATACGGTCCTTCTTCTCCTGCTCCAGGATAGCAAGCTCACGCTCAGCCATCGAAGGTACAATCATCTCACCAGTCTTGGAGAGCGGCGTATACTCAGGACCTTCATACGCATCGAGTTCCTCCTTCTGCATCCGGAGATACCACTTTTTCTCATCCCTGTTCTTGCCAAGTCTCTCGATTGTTTTTGTAATGGTCTCCTCATCAGCATTCTCAAGCCTTGACCCGAGAGCTTCACTCATTCTCTCGGCCTTGGCAAGTGCCGCGCAGAACAGCTCCCAGTCGCGGGTACTTATAAAATGAGGATATCTGCGCTGGTTCTGATCTATCCATACCAGGACCTGTTTACCAGTATAAACTAACTGCTCGTAGTACCTAAGGTCCTCAACACCAAACTCTATAAGCTCCTTAGCAGGCTCATATCCAAGGAGTCTGGGACGCCCATCTTTGTCAAGAAGTGAAAATGCTATTACTTCCCTGACTTTTGCCTGCGCATCCTCCTTATCATTGATAGAAGGCCTTGTGATAGTGTTCTGATATATCGCACTACTTCCAAGGAGCTTAAGTTCATCCCTCGAAGCTGCATAATCCTCAAGACGGGCCTGCTCATCAGCAGCCTCATCGTATCCGCCGAGATGATAGAGCTTGGTCTCAAGCTCAACCTGCCTTCTGCCGCGTTCCCTGCGCTGCTTAATGGCTTTCTCGGTCCGCTTCTCATGCCATGCCCCACTCTCAAAATCTTCAATGTCCCTGCTCTGCATAGCAAGTGCAAAGGATGCGGTATGTGCTCCGCCTTCCGAAAGGGTATCCCTGGCATCTATCGCCGTCTTTCCACTGACTGATAACCGATCTTCCAGGGCACTGTAGATAAGCCTGATTCGGTCAACCTGGGATAGCAGAGCGTTACGTCTCTCAGTTGAGATATGTGCAAACGGATTACCATCCCTGAACATTGCCTGAACCACCGATGCAGACCTTAAGATATTGAAATAGTAATCCAGGTCAATCCGTCCGTATCTAAGCAGCTGCTCACAGGTCTCAAGACCAAGAAGCCTTGGTCTTCCACTCTCAGTTACAAGAGAGAACCTTTCAATCTCAATAATTGCATCCTCAAGTGTCTGCCTGTCAAAATTCTGGACCTTTTCGTTCATTTCCGCACTGGGCACCGGCATTATGTTCGAAAACGCCCCATAACCACGATCTCGCAAAGCCTGAGCTCCCTGCCAATCCCTGTCAACTTTTTCCCCGCAGACATCGGTATATATGGCCAGTAACTCATCCTTATGCTCAATACATTTTTCTGAATCATCATATTCCTTCAGGCGCATTCCTAACTCTTCAGTATATGAAAAATTAGGTGCCCTAAAATCGAATCCAATCCTATTTGCAACGCCTCTGATTCTAGCGAGATGTGCCTGCGCCCTCTCAAACTTATCGCGCTCCTCCTTAGTAAAATGCTGGAGTGCGTAGCACTGTCCCCACTGGAGATAGCCAATGAACCGCCGACATTCCAGAGCGTATCCCGGCAGCATTTTGAGTCTGCTCTCCTCCGACTGTTTCTTATGAACGGGAAACCTCTTCAGAAAATCCTGCATGTCAAATTCAAGCAGGGGACGCATAAATTCTACGATCGTGTCATGATCACAGTGACCAATAAGCCTAAGTATCTGTTCTCTGGAAAAAGCATCGACCAGCATGTGAAGAACGTCCCCATCTGTCGCATCTCTCGTTTCATCCTCCCCAACAGGCACAGAAAGAATATTCCTATTTGTGAGCTGACCAAGGAAATATTGGAAATTTGCCTTGATATACTCTTCTTCAGATGAATAATCACTACGAGGCTTAGCCGTACTATCCCAGTTCGCAGCCCTGAAAGCATTCATGAGTTCAGTATAGCCAACATCTTCAAAAATGGGCGTACCCATCCTAATATCCTCGAGTGTTGTCCCCTTCTTGGCAAGTTTTTCCCGTATGGCAGCTGCCTCCTTATGCTGCTTTATCTTTTCACTCTCAAATTCTGCTTCCTCTTTCCGCATCTGCTTGATGGCGGCATCGCGCTCCTTCTTTGAGCGCACGGGAATTTCAGACGGATCTGGAGTCTTGCGGGAAAAGATGCTCTTCACCCATCTTCCAAAGCGCACAAAGACGTTAGGTCTTTCTATTTCACGGGGCGCCTCCATCTCCTGGGCGGCAGTACCTACAATCTGCACATCTCCTGCATTCTGCTGGGCATGGAGCTGTGCCGCCTCCAGCTGAAGGCGCAGCTGTTCTCTGGTAAAAATAAAGTTTTCCAGTTCATCCAAAGACTCTTGCTCTGTCTGTCCTTCTGCGAGCATACGACGGGCCTCCTCGCGGAACCTGACAGCATCAATTGCCCGGTCCTCAGAGGTCAGCTTCGCATCAATCCTGAGATTAAGTTCATCAATCTGCTGCTGTATCTGTCTTGTGTCGTTCATATCTTAACCCTCCGATCCAAATACCATCCTGATTATTGTTACCACTTTATCATAATATGCCATCGTCTCACCATTATGCTTGAGGACATATTCACCATCACCATTTTTTGCAGCCATCTCAAGAGTCTTCGCCTGCTCAGATAGTTCCATGAGACCAATAGTCGCAGATGAACTCTTGAGCGCATGAACCTGCACCTGGTAGTCCGAGAGATTTTTTCCACCAGAACCCACCACAAGGGCGTAAGCCTCATCTATAATTGCAGCTCGATCCGAGAATGCATACTCCCTCAGCATCTCCTCGAGGAAGGCCTCCTCCCCGCCGCAAAATTCCAGTCCTGCCTCAACATCAAGCTCTGGAATCAGCCTGCAGATTCTGTCAATAACTGAAACTGCTTCCTCTGAAACACTCTCCTTTTCAGCCTCATTACCAGCCATCGCCCCAAGGGGATCCACAACACTTCTGTCCGCATCTATGGTGATTGTGATTTTCTCAGGGTTAATATTTTTTATTATACACTTCTCAAGAGCCTCACCACGCACTGGCTTTGAGAGGTAATCCACGAATCCACTTGCAAGATACTGTTCGCGCACTCCCTGTATTGCATTGGCTGAAAGCATGATGACCGGAGTATCCAAGAGCCTATCAGCGTACTCGCTCTTTAGCTTCTCAAGGGTCTCTATTCCGTCCATTCTGGGCATCATGTGGTCCATAAGTATGAGGTCATATTTTTTCTCAGAGACGCGCTCTATGCACTCCTCGCCACTAAAGGCCACATCAATCTCAATCCCTGTCTTTGCCAGAAGTCCCTTCACGACCTTGAGGTTCATCGCCACATCATCGACTGCAAGAATCTGCGCACCGTTGGTGACAAAGGAGGTCCTGTAGCCCTCGCCATGCTGAGTTGTCCTGTACTGCTCAATGCTGCCGCTTATGTTTTCCGCGTCCACGATCTTCTGAGGAATATACAGCGTGAATACAGATCCCTTTCCATACTCACTCTCGACCTCAATTGTGCCTCCCATAAGCTCCACCATCTGCTTTGTGATGGTAAGTCCAAGACCTGTGCCTTCGATATTTCTGTTGCGTTTCTCATCGACTCTGCTGAAGGACAAAAAGAGCTTGTCAATGTTCTCTCTGGCAATTCCGATTCCTGTATCACTGACGGCAATCACAAGCATGCCATCCTTGTCATCCCAGGTGACTCTGGTTGTAACAGAACCCTCCATGGTGTACTTGACTGCATTGTTGAGAATATTGATCATGACCTGCCTGATTCGGATTTCATCACCATAAAGCTTAGACGGCAGGTAATCACCGAATTCCATGTTCATCTTAAGGCCCTTATCTCTTGCCTTCAGTGATATCATATTGTACGAGTCAAAAATAAGCGAAGCCAGTCCATACTCAACTGGAATGATTTCAAGCCTTCCCGACTCAATTCTTGAAAAGTCCAGGATGTCATTTACAATGCTAAGCAGCGACTGGCCCGCCGCCTGTATATTTTCACCATACTCTCTGATTCCATCGTCAAGATCCTCACGTAGGAGGAGCTCATCCATTCCAAGGATTGCATTGATGGGAGTCCTGATTTCATGGGACATATTGGCGAGGAAGCTGCTCTTTGCCTGAGAGGTGTCAAGGGCCTGCTGCTGTGCCTCTTCAGCTTCCCTGATGGCATACTTGAGCTGTTCATTTTTTTCCTCATTCTCACGAAGCAGCTTGTCGTAATTCCTGGTCTGGAACTTGATGATGATACCGATACCTATTCCGATGACCATGATACTCTGCCAGATGTCAAGGCACATTCCCTGCTCAGTTGCAATGGGTGTCACCCAGTCAGGATGAAGATATCCCAAAATCAGTGTGACAGAGGTCATCACTACTTCAGAAATAAGCACAAGAACAAATCCCTTCCCCTCTAGAAGGAGGAAAGTGAAGAGAATGCCCATAACAAACCAGATCGGCATTCCTGAATAGGCACCACCGCCAGAAAAATACATAAGTGGGAAAAGAAAATCAGTGATAAGAAGACATATAAGTATGCTGGCAACTCCTATTAAGCCTCGCGAATTTGCCAGATAGAAACTAAGAATCAGGACAATGACCGCAAGAATAATGATAACATTCTGCTCCATTGGCATTCCCGCAAGTCCCGATACAATAAGGGACACAATTCCGCCAAAGATTCCGACAGATGTGATGATATTAAAAAGGACAAACCTTATTCCTTTGTGCAGGTCAAAGAATCCCTTAAACCGTTCAACCATAAAGCCTCCAAATACCTTGGAAAAAATAAACACTCTGCGTCGTATGTCACTCCATACTGTCGTGAACCTTAATCCTGTTCATGGCCCTGGCAAGCTGAGCCTGAGCCTCCTGATACTCCCTGGCAGACTGCTTCTGAAGAAGCTTCTCCTTCGCCATTGCTGCCTCTTCCCGGGCGCGGTTCATGTCAATCTCCTCAGGCCTCTCACAGGAGTCCGCAAGTATCAGCACACTGCCCTTTTCAATTTTTACAATACCACCGGATATTGCTGCCACCTTGAATTCCTTCTCCCCAGGGATGCGGTACTGCATCATGCCTGGCACCAATGCAAGAACCGCGTCGCAGTGACTTGCCAGGACTCCGTAGAGTCCAGTGGTCGTAGGGACGATGAGTGACTCGCACTCACCCTCGTAGAAGCTTGAGGTAGCCTCTAATATTGTAAGCGAAAAAACTGCCATGTTTTATCCTCAGAAATACTAATTAAAGGGTCTTTGCCTTAGCAGGAAAGCTGTTACAAG
>DCHL01000146.1:7161-16407 GCA_002317595.1 Lachnospiraceae bacterium UBA1753
AGCAGGAAAGCTGTTACAAGGTCTTTGCCTTCTCGGGAACCTCATCGATGGTTCCGACATTGTAGAAGGCTGCCTCTGGATACTCATCCATCTTGCCATCGACTATCATTCCGAAGCCTCTTACCGTCTCGGCAATCGGAACATACTTGCCATCCATTCCTGTGAACTTCTCAGCAACGTGCATGGGCTGTGCAAGGAACCTCTGGACCTTTCTTGCTCTTGCAACCACGAGCCTGTCCTCATCAGAGAGCTCGTCCATACCGAGGATCGCGATGATGTCCTGAAGCTCGTTGTACTTTTGGAGAATCTCCTGGACCTTCCTCGCAACGCGGTAATGCTCCTCTCCAACGATGTCCGCCTCGAGGATACGTGAAGATGATGCGAGGGGATCCACAGCGGGGTAGAGACCCTGCTCTGCAATTTTTCTCGAAAGAACCGTTGTCGCATCTAGATGCGTGAAGGTTGTCGCAGGTGCCGGGTCAGTAAGGTCATCAGCGGGCACATAAACCGCCTGGACTGACGTAACCGAACCACTTCTTGTGGATGTGATTCTCTCCTGAAGCGCACCCATCTCCGTTGCAAGGGTAGGCTGGTATCCAACTGCCGAGGGCATTCTTCCAAGGAGTGTTGATACCTCGGAACCCGCCTGTACGAATCTGAAAATATTGTCGATGAAGAGAAGCACGTCCTTATGCTCCTGATCCCTGAAGTACTCTGCCATGGTAAGTCCTGAAAGGGCAACCCTCATCCTGACACCGGGAGCCTCATTCATCTGTCCGAACACGAGGGCTGTCTTATCAATAACACCGCTCTCGTTCATCTCAGACCAGAGGTCATTTCCCTCTCTGCTTCGCTCGCCTACTCCGGTAAAAATTGAGTATCCGCCGTGCTCCATGGCTACGTTGTGGATAAGTTCCTGGATAAGAACTGTCTTGCCTACTCCGGCACCACCAAAGAGTCCGATCTTACCGCCCTTCGGATAGGGTTCAAGAAGGTCAACAACCTTGATTCCGGTCTCAAGGACCTCCGCCGCCGGGCTCTGCTCAGCAAAAGCAGGTGCCGCCCTGTGAATCTCCCATTTCTGGGCGTCCTCTGCGATGTCACCCTTGCCATCTATTGGCTCACCAAGAACGTTGAACATCCTTCCGAGAGTTGCCTCTCCCACGGGAACGCTGATACACTTGCCATCAGCAACGACATCCATTCCGAGATACAGGTCCTCACTCTCTGCCAGCATGATGCAGCGGACAGCATCTTCACCAACGTGTGAAGCCACTTCCATGACACGGTCCTTACCGTCCACATTCACTCTGAGCGCATCCTTAATCCTGGGGAGATGTCCGTGCTCGAACTTTACGTCGACAACGGCTCCCTCTATCTCTACAATTTTTCCGATATTCAATGCATCACTCATGGATCTCCTCCTGGTGCCTCTTTGCTTTCTTCTTTCTGTTCTTCTTCTGTGCCTTGGCTCCTGCCGACACCTCAGTTATCTCCTGGGTAATCGCCGCCTGGCGCATACGGTTGTACTGCACTCCCAGCTCTGACAGGAGTTTCTGCGCATTCCTGTTGGCAGAATCCATCGCCGTCATCCTGGCGTTCTGCTCAGAGCAGAAGCTGGTCACAAGTGTACTGTAGATAAAACCTGTCACATAGCTTGGCATGACACTGTTGAGAATGGCATCCACGCCGGGTATGAACTCAAATTCGCTCTCTTCGTTGCCTGTGTTATGTAAACCACTCTCGCTAGGGCTGTGTGAATCACTCTCAACTGTGTTATGTAAACCACTCTCTTCAAACTCACTTCTCTCAAAGGGCAGTATCCTGGCGCTGGTCGCTTCCGCTTCCATACCGTTCTTCATGTCCGTGTACACGATAAAAATCTCATCAAAATCCCCCACCAGATATTTTTCCAGCAGGATTGATGATATCTCCCTCGCCCTCGGCATAGTGGGATTCTGCGCCGTATAGAGAAATGCCTTGTCAATCTCATACCCGCGCTTCTCGAAAAAATGCCGGCCGTACTCACCTACCACGAACAGCCTGCTTCCAGGGTGCTCTGCAAGAAGACTCTCCGTCGCCTTGATGACATTCTGGTTGTAGGCTCCCGCCAGACCCTTGTCTGCAGTAATGGACAGGATTGCCGCCCGCAGTTTTGCGGTCTGCTCGCCGTCAAGGGGTTCAAAGTACCTGTTCTCAATTTTTTCCACAGAGCCAAATACCCTCTTTATCTCGGTCTTCAGATGTGAAAAATAAGGCCTTGTAGCCTCAAGCTCCCGCTTTGCCTTCTGCAGCTTGGTGGAAGATATGAGGTACATCGCATTGGTAATTTTCTTTGTGTCCTGCACGGATGCTATTCGGTTTTTTATTTCCTTAGCAGTTGGCATCTACAAAGTTCTCCGCACACTTTAGAATCTCGTTACGTATCTCGTCTGTCAGAACCTCGCCCTCATCTATTTCGCGGCAGATTCCAGGGGCATTCTCCTCAACGTATGCCACAAGCCTGTCTCTGAAGGAGGTAATCTCATTTACAGGAACGTTGGTATACTTGCGCGCAAGGGCAGTAACCAGAATGATTACCTGCTGATGCTGCGAAAGCGGATGGTACTGGGGCTGACGCAGTATCTGCATGAGTCCCTTGCCGTAGGTAAGCTGGTTCTTTGTCGACTCATCAAGGTCAGATGCAAACTGGGTAAACACTTCCATCTCGCGGTACTGGGCGAGGTCAAGTCTGAGGGTTCCCGTTGCCTTCTTCATCGCCTTGGTCTGGGCAGCGCCGCCAACTCGTGAAACAGAAAGACCGACGTTAACTGCAGGCCTCTGTCCAGCGAAGAACAGGTTGCTCTCAAGGAATATCTGACCGTCTGTAATTGAAATAATATTTGTAGGGATGTATGCAGATACATCACCCGCCTGTGTCTCTACAATAGGAAGTGCGGTCATTGATCCGCCGCCCTTCTCATCGGAGAGATGAGCCGATCTTTCAAGCAGTCTTGAATGCAGGTAGAATACGTCGCCAGGATATGCCTCACGTCCCGGGGGCTTCTCCAGCAGAAGGCTGAGTGCCCTGTATGCGATGGCATGCTTTGAAAGGTCATCATAAATGATGAGCACATCCTTACCCTTATTCATAAAGTATTCAGCCATAGAGCAGCCTGCATAGGGTGCAATGTACTGAAGAGGTGCCGCCTCAGATGCCGCTGCACACACAATGATCGTGTACTCCATTGCTCCGCGCTTCTCAAGATTATGCTGAAGCTGTGCAACCGATGACGTCTTCTGTCCGATTGCAACGTAAACACAGATAACTCCCTTGCCCTTCTGGTTCAGGATGGTATCGATTGCGATTGCAGTCTTTCCCGTCTGTCTGTCGCCTATGATAAGCTCTCTCTGCCCTCTTCCAATAGGGAACATGGAATCAATTGCGAGTAGTCCAGTCTCCATAGGACGGTTAACGGGCTGTCTGTCTATAATTCCGGGTGCAGGATTCTCCACCTGAAAGAATCCATCCGCCTTGATATCTCCCTTATCGTCAATAGGTGATCCAAGGGCATCCACTACTCTTCCAAGGAACGCATCGCCCACTGGAACACCGGCAATCTTACCAGTTCTGTGAACACGGCTTCCCTCCATAATTCCCTTATCATCACCATAGAGGATACAGCCCAGACCTTCCTCAGAAAGGTTCTTCTGTACCATTCCGCGAACTCCGCCTGTGAAGAGCAGAATCTCGCCATATCTTGCCTCAGGAAGTCCGATTACATTGGCAATTCCGTCGCCAACGAAGGTAACCACGCCGACCTGCTCAGAAAGTGCCTCAGGCACCCAGTTCTCGAGGTCTTCCGTAAGAAGCGGAATGACATTCTCCGCACTGTTTTCCCTTGCAGTCTTTATCCACTTGTCAGTAAGCTGCTTAAGCCTGCTCTCCCTGCTCCAGTCGTAGGTCTCGCTTCCAATCTCAATCCTGAAGCCTCCCCTGACTGCGGTATCCTCTACCCAGGTCAGTTCAAGACCTTCACCGTATTTCTCACGCAGCGGACCGATGATCCTGCCTATCTGCGACTCATCAGGCTGAAGGCTGCTGTATATAAAACCATTTATTTTTTCCATAAAAAATAATTGCCTTTCACTTTATTTGAGCCTATTTGAGTGATGCCGCAAAGCTTGCGTAATCATCGCCTTCGTCAAGAATCTTCTGAGCAGCGGCTGCTGCAAGTGCTGCAACCTCCTCGCGGCTGTCCTCAATGATTCTGTCATGCTCTCTCTCGGCGGTCTCCTGAGCCTGCTTTACAATCTTCTCAGCCTTCTCATTGGCTGCTGCGATAGTCTTGTCAGCCTCAGCCCTTGCATCCATCGCTGCCTTATTTTTCATATCAGCGATTTCCTCGTTGGCGCCGTCAATTCTGACCTGATACTCCTGCTCCTTCTCCTGGGCCTTCGCCTCTGCTGCCCTGGCAGCCTCGTCGCGCTCCTTGAAGTAGTTCTCACGCTTCTCCATGAAATCCTTCACGGGCTTGTACAGAAGGATGTACAGACCACCCGCCAGAATAATGAAATTGAACATGTGCAGCAATATCTGCTGTATATCAATATTTAATGGTAATCCTGTCATAAATTTTACCTTTCAGTTGCAGTTCCTTTATTATCCCTTCCGGCACTGTTTGTAATATTCAAGTGCCGCCACTACTATTCCAGTAATGTTTTTACTGTTTCAGTAATGATATTCCCGTTTCAGTGATGTTATTACCGTTTCAGTGATGTCACTACAGAACGAACAGGATGATGATAGCAACGATAAGTGCATAGATGATAGCTGTCTCGACAAATACAAGTCCGAGCATCAGGATTGTCTGAAGCTTGCTGCCTGCCTCAGGCTGACGTGCTGTTCCGTCAAGTGCCTTTGAGATTGCAAGTCCCATGCTGACTGCACCTGCTGCTGCCGCAACTGCGATTGTGATTGCTGCCGCATATGCCTTTGATGTTGTGGGATCAGCTGCCTGTGCTGCCTCTGCCGCAAATGTGGGAAGTGCAAGCACTACTGATGTAACCATTGTGATGATTGCTGTCGCAAAACCTTTAATTCTCTTGTTCATTGTATCCTCCTTATTTTGGGTGCCGTCCGCTCGCCACCGCGGCGGGGCTTAAGTTTCTATTGTGTTATTCGTGTATTCTCATTGCTTTTTCTTCGAATGAGTTTCTAATCTCTTCGTGCAATTTTTCTCTTAGCACGATTTCTTTTACTCTTCGTGGGCGCCCGCCGGTTCTGAGACCTCACCGTAGAATACTGATGTCAGCATCGTAAGTACGTAAGCCTGCACAAGTGCGTGAATCAGTGTAAACAGAATACCTACCAGTACTGGAAGCACGAAGGACAGGCATATCGCATAGTACACAAGCTCTGTTACCAGAAGTCCTGACAGAAGTGCTCCGAACAGACGGAAGCTCATCGAAATCGGAAGTGAAAATTCCTTGAGTGTGTTCCCCACTCCTCTGAGTCCGTTCGTCAGTCCTCCAGTCAGGATAAACAGGTACGAGGTGACTCCCATCGAAATCGCTCCATTAATATCTGCCAGCGGGGCTCCTAATGAAACTGAATGTCCATGGATATTCACAGCCTGAAGTCCCAGAAGCTCAAACAGCGTTCCAATGAAGATATATGTACCTGCTGCAAAAATATATCCGCCAAGTGCCTTGTTCCTGTGTGGTGAATTGGTCCTGGCCATTCCATCAAACATGCCAACTGCTGTCTCTAAGGCAATCTGCATCTTGCCTGGAATGTAACTGAACTTAGGAATCACAAGAATCCTCAGCAGTGCTGCGACCACCAGAATCATCGCCGTAACCGTATAGGCTGAAATCAATGCTGGATTCACATTAATGATTCCAAACAGGCTTACCTTGCCCGATTCATGCAGCACGGCATCCTTCATCATCTCACTGATTGTCTCCGCTCTCGGATGACCCGGAATGAGTATCGATAACACGGCACTCACAACCATCAGCACGATCAGGACGACTATCGTAGTTTTAAGTTTCTTTTTTTCCATCTGTCGTCATCTCACCTCACTTTAACAGTATGCGCAATCTGCCCAAAAGAGAGTACGCATTTGGAAATATTATATACTATTTTGTCAAAAAATAAAAGAATTTGTCAGTTTATCTGCTTCCTGGCTTTGCTCGCCTGCTTTCTATATGCTTTCCAGTGTTGCTCGCCTGCTTTCTATTTGCTTTCTAGCATTGCTCGCCTGCTAACATTGGGAGATTGGTGTAATATTCTTCATTTTATCTCATATTCCACCCACGGTTTTTGACTGATTTTTGAAATGTGGTGGAATTTGCTCCATCTGAGCAAATATTACACCGTATTTTGGTTTTCTTAAGAAACTCAGAATTGCTCTGATCTTGTAAATGGGTGTAATCTCGCTCAATCTTGACTAGATTACACCCATCTCGTAATCCCCGATGGTGTAAGAAAATAGATTTCCTGGATTATTCCACCCACGCAAGTTCGCTCAAGGGTGGAACAAAAGCATTTTCTTAGGATATTCCACCACATCTCACTGAACCATCATCTTTCGAAGACTTCTCCGTGGTGGAATATCCTTAGCTTCTCACCACATTCCACCCAAGTTATCATTTCATGAGATTTCTTAGGGTGTAAAAGTCTCCGTTTCTTCTCAGATTCCACCACCAACACCAGAAAGAACGGTTACTCAAAGCTGATGATGAAGAATTCAACGAGCGCGCTTACGCAAGAACGGTTACTCAAAGCTGATGATGAAGAGTTCAACGAGCGCACTCACGCAAGAACGGTTACTCAAAGCTGATTACGAAGAATTCAGCCCTCGCAATCCCGAAACAAAAAAAAAAGCAGCCGTATCCGAAGATACGACTGCTGATAAGCAAATCTGATCTACAGGAACCTCTCCATAATAGTAATCAGGTACACCAGTGTGATGATGAGTCCTGCCGCGAACAGAAGCAGGCCATAGGAAACGCTGAGGGCTGCGATTCGCATCGTACGTGTAGCTGCATTGTAAGCAACTGCGAGACGCTCGATGTAGTTCACCTTCACTGGCTTGTTGCGGCGTACTGTCACGTTGAGGAACGCAGATACCACATTCATGATCGTTCCAAATACATATGTGAATGTGTTGCCGTAGGCGATAGCCTTTCTCGGTTTTGCTTCAGAAAGGATGGTCTTCTGAGTAAGTGCTATCACACCATCTGTTACCTTGTCAAAGCACCTAAGCACGAACGCTCCGATGAAGGGAATGATGTGCTGGATGAGAGGCCTGTAGATTAGGTTCTCAAGATCAAGCCACTCAGGCCATAAGTTGACATAACTCAGACTCTTCTCTCCTGCACCGCTTCTCTGCTCATTTAAAATCGAATTTGAATCCGCATCAGAGTTTACATAACTTCTTGTTACGCCTTCATCCGGGTTTACATAACTCTTCTTTATCAACACTGTCCTGATAAATCCGAAATAGAGCACAAGTCCGATTGTAAGCGAGATTGCACCGCCCTTCAGATTTCCGAGACTGAAGTAATTTACAAATTCGTGGGGTTCCTCTCCTGCCATGAATTCAAGCGCAAGATGTGCCATCTTATTCATTGTTGCATAGGGAAGGATTCCCATCACAAACAAGATAACTGAAGGAAGCGTGATTGCAAATGCAGACAGTGGCTTCATATATTTTTTGCCGCGCTCATCAAAAGAAGCCTGGATGGCTGCATCACTGTTCTTCTCAACGAATACACAGATAAAGAGCTTTAACATATAGGCGAAGGTCATTCCTCCGGTGAGCAGGAAAATCCACTCAGCCGTCTTGATGAGCGTATGGGCATCCGCCATTGAAGCAACCTCTGCAATCTCCTCGGCAAACTCCACGATTGACTCATGAAGAAGTGTCTTACTTACATATCCTGAAAAGAGCGGAAATCCACTGATAGAGAGACCACCGACTGCAAAGCACGCTGTGAGTAATTTTTTTCCACGGCCAAATCCACGGATATCGTTGAGCTCCAACTTGTGGATGTTGAAGTAAATCACGCCGGCGCACATGAAGAGAATCAGCTTGATCATCGAATGGTTCACCATATGAAGCACGGTTCCTCGCACTGCCAGTGCATTCTCCTCTCCGAGCAATCCCTGCATTCCCACTCCGACCAGAATAAAGCCAATCTGTGACATTGATGAGCAGGCAAGTGTCCTTTTAAGGTTAATCGAAAACAGTGCAATGAATGCGCCGAGGAACATTGTCACAACGCCGAGTGCGAGGATGAGTGTTCCCCAGGCTTTGTCATGCCTGAAAATGTTGCAGCTCACTGCGAGCACGCCGTAGATTCCGGACTTAGTCAGGATACCAGAGAGCAGTGCAGATGATGGAGCAGGCGCAACGGGGTGAGCCTTAGGAAGCCAGATGTGAAGTGGGAACATACCAGCCTTCGCACCGAATCCAAAGAGCATACACGCTCCTGCCGCGTAGAGCACAGCCTTGTCAGGACATGCTGCGCACGCCTCGTAGAGCTTATCAATCTCGAGTGTGCCGACCTTGAAGTAGAGCATGAAAATACCCATCAGCATTACCATACCACCAATTACGGCAACAGCCAGGTAGGTCTCCGCGGCACGGAGTGCCTCGGGCTTTTCCTCCTGCGCAACCCACACATAGGAAGTGAAGGACATGATCTCGAAATTGATGAACGTAGTGAAGAGGTCCGCTGAAAGGAACACTCCCACTGTCGCACCCAGAGTCATGAGCACGAAGAAGTAATATCTGTTCCTGTTTCTGTAGTGCGCGAAGTACTCTGGTGAAAAAATAGTCGTCATCATCCACATAAACGCAGCAACCATTCCGTACAGCAGCCTGAAGCCATCAAGCTTGAAATTCATTCCCATCTGGCAGATTCCTGGAAGCAAGCATACCACTTCACCGCCAGATAGCACCGATACGCCAAGCACTGCGAGAAGCACTACCTCAAGGGTCGCAACAACTCCCGCCACCACATCACGGGCTGTCTTATTATATTTTCCACAAATGAACGAAACCACGGCTCCTGCCATTGGTCCGAATACGAGTAAAGCCAACATAAGCTCACCTTTCTCCATGACATCCTAATTCGCACTTCTTCTTTCGTACTTCTTCTTTCGTACTTCTTCTTTCGTACTTCTTCTTTCGTACTTCTTTAAAAGGACGTCATCGATTCTATAATATTTCTTAGTTTCTCGATGATTCACGC
>DCHL01000043.1:0-4252 GCA_002317595.1 Lachnospiraceae bacterium UBA1753
CCATCAAGGCCACAGTGTTCATTTTCAGAACAAGCGAGCAAGGGTCGCTGCGTTCATTTTCTTGAAATTTACCCCTAAAAATGTTAAAATTCTAATAATCATGCCCTACTATGCCCTTTTTAGGGTTTGTTGGCACGTATATTTTTATAGAAGCGACCAATGAAGCGACCAATGAAGCGACCAATGAAGCGACCAATGAAGCGACTAATGTCGCGAGTTAATGAAGCTATTAATTAGGCAGTAATTATTTAATAAGGAGATATCTGATGAGAACTTATCTTGTAACCGGAGGCGCCGGATTTATCGGCTCTAACTACATTCACTATATGTTTAAGAAGTACGGTGATGACATCCGCATCATCAATGTTGATGTGCTTACCTACGCTGGCAACCTTGAGAATCTTAAGGACGTTGCTGACAAGCCTAACTACACATTCATCAAGGCTGACATCAGGGACAGGGCTGCAATCGAGAAGATTTTTGCAGAGAACGATATCGACAGAGTTGTTCATTTTGCGGCTGAGAGCCATGTTGACAGGTCTATCGAGAACCCTGAGGTATTCGTGGAGACCAACGTACTTGGAACACTCGTTATGCTGAACGCAGCCAAGAAGTCATGGGAGCTTCCCGAGGGCGGCTTTAAGGAGGGCAAGAAGTTCCTTCATGTTTCAACTGATGAAGTGTACGGTTCGCTTGACAACGATCCTGATGCTTACTTCTATGAGACAACACCCTACGATCCCCACAGCCCATATTCAGCAAGTAAGGCTTCTTCAGACTTCCTTGTAAAGGCTTACATGGATACATATAAGTTCCCTGCGAACATCACAAACTGCTCAAACAACTATGGACCTTACCAGTTCCCTGAGAAGCTCATCCCCCTGATGATCAACAATGCTCTCTCAGGTAAGAAGCTTCCCGTATACGGAGACGGCAAGAATGTAAGAGACTGGCTCTACGTTGAAGACCATGCAAAGGGAATCGACATGGTTCAGGAGCAGGGTAATCTCTTTGAGACCTACAACATCGGTGGTCATAACGAGAAGCAGAACATCGAGATCATCCACATCATTCTCGATACTCTTCTTGAGCTCCTTCCAGAGTCAGATCCCAGGAGAGGAAACGTTAGTGAACAGCTGATAACCTATGTGACAGACCGCAAGGGACATGACAGAAGATATGCCATCGCGCCTGATAAGATTAAGGCTGAGGTGGGCTGGTATCCTGAGACAATGTTTGCAGAGGGAATTAAGAAGACCATCGCATGGTACCTTGAGAACGAGGACTGGATGGCCAATGTCACATCAGGTGATTACCAGAAGTATTACGAGGATATGTACAAGAACAGATAATTCAGAGTCTGTTTTGAAAAAGGAGATATTCAAAGAATAGGTGTACTTTTGAAAAAGAAGATATTCAAAGAATAAGTGTACTTTTGAAAAAGAAGATATTAGACACAAAAAATAAGTGTTCTATTAAAGGAGACTTTCCATGAAGGGAATTATTTTAGCCGGAGGTTCCGGAACAAGACTTTATCCGCTCACTAAGGCAGTAAGCAAGCAGATGATGCCTGTTTATGACAAGCCTATGATTTATTATCCGCTTTCAACACTTATGCTTGCGGGCATCAGGGAGATTCTTATCATCTCCACACCCCGCGACCTTCCTGCATTCAAGGAACTCTTTGGAAGCGGCGAGCAGTTCGGACTCAGCTTCTCATATGCTGAACAGCCTAAGCCCAACGGACTTGCAGAGGCATTCATCATCGGTGCTGACTTCATCGGCGATGACAGCGTTGCCATGGTACTTGGAGACAATATTTTTTACGGACAGAGCTTCTCTGCTGTTCTTAAGAGAGCAGCGGCAAGAGAGAGCGGCGCTACAATCTTCGGATACTATGTTAAGGATCCAAGGGAGTACGGCGTAGTTGAGTTTGATGCTGACGGCAAGGCACTTTCAATCGAGGAGAAGCCCGCTCAGCCTAAGTCAAACTATGCAGTGCCTGGCTTATATTTTTACGACAACGATGTTGTTGAGATTGCAAAGAATGTTAAGCCCTCAGCTCGCGGAGAAATCGAGATTACAAGCATCAATAATGAATACCTGCGAAGGGGAACCCTTCAGGTGGAGACTCTCGGAAGAGGCTTTGCATGGCTTGACACAGGAAGCCACGATTCGCTTCTTGACGCAGCGAACTTCGTTGCAACCTGCCAGAAGAGACAGGGACTTTACATCTCCTGCATCGAGGAGATTGCTTACAAGCGTGGATTCATCGACAGAGAGCAGCTGCTTAAGCTCGCTGAGCCCCTGCTCAAGACTGCATACGGCCAGTATCTCGTAGATGTGGCGAATGGACTCTAATTGGGGAAAAATTGGGGAGCGGCTTCTGGGCTCGATTCCTGTCGTGGTTCGCGCAAGCGTTCTTGCAATCTGCTCTGCGGCGGTTGTAATGGGCTGCGGAAGTGAAACCGAAGAGACTGTGCCCACAGATAGCGGCGTTCAGGAAGAACTTCATCTTTCCGATGTCGTCGAGCCGCTTGATGATGAGACTGCAGCCTCCTACGACACAATAGAGAGGCATGTCATTCCTATTGAGAAGATTATGGAGGAAGTCAGGACGGAGGATGAGATTGATCCGACTGTTGATGATATTGAGATAATCACCATTGGGAAGCCTCGCGAGAGCAGGACATCAAGGGATGACGAGGAGAAGTCCTCGGATGAGAAGACGGTTGTGTTTAGCCGGGAGACCGCTGATAGAAGTGACGACAATGAGACTGCCCTCGGAATTGATGTATCCAAGTTCAACAAGGACATCGACTGGGAGGCGGTGAAGAACGCCGGGGTTGATTTCGCAATCATCAGGTGTGCTTACAGAGGAGGCAGCTCGGGCTACCTCGTAATGGACCCCTACTGGGAAGCAAATTACGAAGGAGCACGGAAGGCTGGCGTGAAGGTGGGAACATATTTTTTCACACAGGCGATATCTGAGGCGGAAGCAGTTGAGGAAGCGAGCCTTGTGTGCGCACTGATCAGCGAAGCGGGTGTTGACTATCCAGTGTTTATCGACTCGGAGGCCATGGGCGGAAGAGCGGACTTCATCGAGACAGGAGAGCGCACGCGGATACTCAGTGCATTTGTTGAGACAATGCAGAGCGCAGGCTATGAAGCGGGAGTCTACGCCAACAAGAACTGGTTCACCCACAAGGTGAATGTGGAGGAACTTCCTGAGAACACCTGCATCTGGCTGGCTCAGTACAGTGTTGAGAAACCAAGCTACAAGGGTGATTACAACATCTGGCAGTATTCGTCAAAGGGAAGTGTTCCAGGAATTGTCGGGGACGTGGACCTTGACCGGAGTTACCTAAACAGGTGAAATTGCGGTGAGAGGCTGAGGGCACGAGTGAGAGGCTGAAGGCACGGGATTCACCGATTGAAAAAGGAAATAGAAAATAAGATAGAAAATAAGAAGATAGAAAGGAACTACTATGGGCAAGATAACAGTTGAAGAGTGTCATATAAAGGGACTTAAGGTCATCACACCTACTGTTTTTGGAGATAACAGAGGATATTTCATGGAGACCTACAACTACAATGATTTCAAGGAAGCAGGCATTGACCAGGTGTTCGTGCAGGACAACCAGTCAGCATCCAAGAAGGGCGTGCTTAGAGGAATGCATTTCCAGAAGGAATTCCCCCAGGACAAGCTTGTACGTGTAATTAAGGGTGAGGTTTACGACTGTGTAATCGACCTGAGGGAGGGTTCTGAGACTTTCGGACAGTGGTATGGCGTGCTTCTTTCTGAGGAGAACAAGAAGCAGTTCTTCATCCCCAAGAATTTTGCACATGGCTTTTTAGTACTTTCAGACTACGCAGAGTTCTGCTACAAGTGCTCTGATTTCTATCATCCCAATGATGAGGGCGGAATTGCCTACAACGATCCTGAGGTCGGTATTGAGTGGCCTATTCCTGAGGGAATGGAGCTCACAATGTCTGACAAGGACATGAAGTGGGAAGGCATTGCAGCCTATAAGAAAGAGCGCGGTATTTAATAAATGGCGATAGACGTAATCAGCACAAATAAGAAAAAAGTGGTTCTCGTGACGCTGCTCCTCGTGGTGGCATGGAACCTCTATATCATACTTCATCACAATCCGCTGGCGGACCCGACACAGGAGCTTGTTAAAAAAATTGTATCCTGCGTTATCCTCGACGGAGCTTTTGTGATGTTTGTAAGGCTCTTTGACAGGAT
>DCHL01000043.1:4455-4805 GCA_002317595.1 Lachnospiraceae bacterium UBA1753
GGAAACGGATATCCCTTCGTGCTCTGGCTTATCGCAGGAATCGTGCCCTGGTTCTTCTTCTCAGATGCACTGAGTCAGGGAACGAGTGCGCTGCTCTCTTATGAGTACCTTGTAAAGAAGGTTGTGTTCAAGATAAGCATCCTTCCTATCATCAAGGTAATATCAGCAATGTTTATCCATCTGTTCTTCGTGATGTTCTCGCTGGTACTCCTTGCGTGCTACGGATACCTGCCGGATATCTACACGATTCAGATTGTATATTTTACCTTCTGTATGTTCTGCCTGACGCTGGCCATGAGCTATGTGACCTGTTCAATCGTGGTATTTTTCAGAGATTTGGGACAGATAAT
>DCHL01000043.1:4880-7233 GCA_002317595.1 Lachnospiraceae bacterium UBA1753
CTCCAGGTTGTGTTCAAGCTGAACCCGGTATTCTACATTGTGGATGGCTACAGGATGGCACTCCTTGACAAAATGTGGTTCTGGGAGCATTTCTACTCCACAGCTTACTTCTGGATATTTACGGTAGTGTGCTTCCTGCTCGGAGCATTGATATTTAAGAGACTTAAAGTACATTTTGCAGACGTACTGTAGCGACATTGACTGCAGACAAATGAAAGCGGAATTGACTGCAGACAAATGAAAGCACAATTTACTGCAGATGAGGAATTAGATGAGCGAAGAGATAGCAATCCGGGTATCGCACCTGGATAAGGTATATAAACTGTATAACAAGCCCATGGACAGGCTCAGGGAATCCCTGGGACTTGCTGGGAAGAAGAAGCTTTCCAAGGACCATTACGCGCTGAGGGATGTGAGCTTTGAGGTCAAGAAGGGCGAGACCGTAGGTATCATTGGTACCAATGGCTCAGGAAAGTCAACAATCCTCAAGATTATCACAGGAGTCCTCTCGCCTACTGCAGGTGAGCTTCAGATTCAGGGAAGGATTTCAGCACTGCTTGAGCTTGGCGCAGGTTTCAACCAGGAATTCACAGGAATTGAGAATATCTACCTGAATGGAACCATGATCGGATTCTCGAAGGCTGAGATTGACGCAAAGCTTCAGGATATCCTGGATTTTGCTGATATCGGTGATTTCGTATATCAGAAGACCAAGACATATTCAAGTGGTATGTTCGTACGCCTTGCATTTGCCGTGGCAATCAATATTGACCCTGAGATTCTCATCGTCGATGAGGCGTTATCTGTCGGAGATGTTTTTTTCCAGAATAAGTGCTACCACAAGTTCGAGGAGTTCAAGGCGCAGGGCAAGACAATCCTGTTCGTTTCCCATGATCTGTCAAGTATAGCCAAGTACTGTGACAGGGTTGTCCTCTTAGAGCACGGGAAAAAATTAGGCGAGGGCGGTACCAAGGAGATGATCGACATGTACAAGAAGGTTCTTGTGCATCAGCTCGATGATTCTGCCATGGAGATTGCCGCAAAGAATGATTCTGAAGGCGAGTCGGCTGGACCTTCAAACGCTCTTGATGCGGGTAAGAAGAAGGGGCTGTGGAAGGAGAGCATGACGCTCAATCCTTCGGCTGACATATACGGCAGCGGGCTTGCGGAGATTGTGGACTTCTGCATCGTCGATAACAGCGGAAGAATTACAAATACGATTATCAAGGGTGACAATTTCACCGTGCGCATGAAGGTCAGATTTTTTGACCATGTGAGTGAACCTATTGTCGCCGTTTCCTATAAGAACAGACTCGGTGTTGAAATCACAGGAACCAACACCATGTTTGAAAAAATAAGCACGGGAGAGCCTGGCAGGGGCGATGAGCTCACTGTTTCCTTCTCCCAGAAGATGAGCCTTCAGGGCGGTGAATACCTCATTTCCTTCGGCTGTACAGGCTACAGGGACGGAGAGTTCACGGTATATCACAGGATGTATGATATCTTGAATATCCAGGTCATCTCATCAAAGGATACGACGGGATATTATGACATGGACTCGGAGACAGAAGTAATCCGGTCGCAGTTTACGGTTAAGGAGTAGATGGCCTTTGGCTAACATGGATGGAAAAAAGTGGCGGATTGCCCTTATACTGGTACTCCTTGCAGCATTTGTCGCTATCGCAGGCCTTGACCTTTACATGGAACACCGAGCTGGTGTTACAAGGCGGGTATATTCAGAGGAATATCATACCGACAAGGGGGACAGCGTAAAGTACAGTCCGACAGGAGAGACAGTGACTGTCAGGTCCAGGGAAAGCGGACTTAGAAAATATAAGTATTTCAAGGTCAGCGACAAGGATACTACATTCCTGCGCGGCATGTTATCTGCCAAAGCCTGGAATCTGATATGCAGTGACGAGAACCTGAGACGGGACTACGAACTGACACAGCTCACTGTGGATGGAGAAAATAAGGGACTTTTCATGAAGAGCCCGGAGGTTGTCTATTCCACGACTGAAATCTATGGAAAGACGCCTGCTGAGGTGTACGAGAGTGCGAAGACAGCGGGTAAGGCAGACAGGATTGTAGATTATTTCCTGTTTCTTCAGCTGACATATGCGTACAAAAATATTTCTGACAGCTATTTGGTGACAGAGGATTCCTCGTTTATGCCGGCCATTGCACCTGAAAGAGTGGAATATTCATTTGGAATCCTTCCGGGATCCTGTGAGTATCTGAGATACAGAGGCGAGAGCAGAGTGATTACACCTGCGGAGCTTGGTATTGAGGGCGAGGATGAGCAGCAGGAACTCTATGCGCTGATGGCAGAGCGCTGGCAGACACTTCGTCT
>DCHL01000043.1:7371-11478 GCA_002317595.1 Lachnospiraceae bacterium UBA1753
TATAAGGATTCCGTGGACCGGATGAAAAAATATGTCCTTAAGCGTATTGAGGCTCTTGACAGGTATTACGCTGCCGGGTATGAGTTCGATGCCGCCGACAGGTTCGTGAAGACTGCGGATGCTGAGAACACGGCGGAGGCTGAGGCTACAGAGGCTGAGAATGCTGCAGAGAATGAAGCTGCTGCGGAGTATTCAAAATCAGACCTTTCCGAAAATCAGGGATATTTTGAGGATGTTTCCCTGACAATTCCTGGAACTGACCAGGAAATACAGCTTTTTGTATTAAATAACAAAGGATATTTTTTCCTGCCGTCCTTCGTGAGCGCTTTGCAGGCTGAAAAAAACTTTGAAAAGAGTGCTTCTGACAATGACAGAAAGCTTGTGGGTTCGCTTGACGGCATCGAGTACATCTGCTCGGCTAATCTTCCGGCGACCTTCATTGGGACCTTCAATGGTACCATGAGCTACATCAATGAGGCCAAGGGAAATGATGAACCGGGAACCTTTGTATGCTATGGCGCGGATGGTTCCCTCGACAGCAGTGCACGCCTTAATAAGGTGAAGGGCAAGGGACACTCGAGCTTTTCGCACTCAGATAAGAAGTCATATACCATTTGCTTTGAGCGTGGCACGGATGTCTTAGGAATTGGCAGCAGCGAGGCGCTGGTGCTTCAGGCAAATGCCCTTGACAAGACAAGGATCAGGAATACCCTGGCTTACAGATTTGCCGGTGAGCTTGGGATTGACTATTCAACAAAGACCAGGTATACGGACCTATATTTTAATGGATGCTACTGGGGAACCTACGAATATCTTGAGCCCGTTGCACTTGGCGCTGGGTGCGCCGTGAATGGTGAGTACCTCTTTGAGATAAATAACGACAAAGAGAGAATAGTAGATGGCAATATTTTTTCTGATATAGAAGACACCAGATATGAGCTTGATTATCCCTATCAGGCAGATGAAGCGCTGCTGTCGGATATGTCAGGGTGGATGAATGGTAAGCTTGCACTGGTTAACGAGTGTTCTCGAGACACTTCCTGGGAAAAGATCCAGGCGGAAATAGATGTTGAATCAATGGCGAATATGTTCATCATGGATGCTTTGTTTGATGATGTGGACGCCAACTTCGTAAGTACCTTCTACAGAAGGGATGCAAGCGATAGGCTTCTGGCAGGGCCGGTGTGGGATTATGACCTCACGCTGGGCAATCATGGCAAACGCGAGATTGACCATGGCATCAATTCCTTTGCTGATGGTCTTCCTGAGCGACTTATGGCATCATCAGACTTTAAGCAGCTTGTGACTGACAGATGGAACGGCAGCGTCCGTGATCTGACGGAGCAGCTCATGGGTGAGTGGGCAGATGAGGCTATAGATGAGATTAAGGCATCTCTTTCTATGGACAGAGTCAGGTGGTTCTATGAGGAGCGTACGGCGAAGGATGATGAGGAATACATTGATGCTGTTGACGCGCTCAAGGATTTTGTGAATAACCGAATTGATATCATAGATGGAATAGTAGAGTAATATGGGGCAGGCAAGGATCTTAAAGAAGTTAATATTTGCCATGCTTCCAGTAATCCTCTTACTTGGAGCCTGGGGATACAGGGCCATAAGGATCCGGAATACGCTCTGCGGACTAGAACAGGTCCCGGAGGATACATTCTCAGGGCTTTCATTATCTGAAGGAAAATGGAATGAACTTACCTATGACGGCATTAAGATACCCTATAATGCAGAAAACCATAGGTACTACATATCAGTTTCTGAGAAGGCAGCACATTTCTCAGGGGAGATAGCGTTGGCTGAAGCACAGACCGACAAAGCGACTGCTGACAAAGCGAAGATGTATGTCAGGAACGACGAGGGCATCAGAAACAAGAGCGAGGCTATTGCAGATAATCACGAGTTCTGTGCCTATGTCTCAGACGGGACAAGTTATGAGGAGAAAAAATTAGTCTTCTCAACCCTTCCTGTGATGGCAGTTGATACGAAGGCGGAGCTCTCAACAGAGTATGGCGGTGGAGCCCTTAATATCCTGTGTATGGGAAGGGGCGAAAAATACAAGGCTGACATCAAGATGAGTGATTCTGGTAATGTCCTCACCTTTACTCTTCGCAGCGAGGCTTCACTGATGGGCAATGGAGAGGGCAGGAAGTGGAAGGCAGCCAAGGTCAGGGAGAAGGACAGGACCTTCGTGAGACAATGGCTTGCAAATGAGGTCTGGAATGTCTTTTCGGGAGGCACTGTAGCTGGAGAGTACGCTGAACTTGCCATTAACAATGAGTACAGCGGACTATATTATATATATCCTGCAGATGACCTGGGAGAAGAGTACACAGAAGGGCTCTATTCCAGCACTGCAGCGAATAAGGCAGATTATCTTGCCTTCCTTCAGTTTGCATACGCATATGAGAATGTAGATGATCTCACCAACTATGTGGGAGACCTGAAGGGTGAATTCACTCTTCTTCCGCGAAGGGTTGATTACAGCTTTGGCATACTGCCTACGCGAATAGGATATTATTCCTATGAAGCCCAGAGCAGGATATTGTCGCCAGAGCAGCTTGGAATTGACGGCACAGATGCTTTGCTCCTTGCGAAGGTAAAGCAGAGCTGGGAAGCTGCGAGACAGAAGCTGACAGAAGATTACATATGTTATATAACAGACCTTGAAATAAACAAGATAAGAAATTCAGGATATGAATTCAGAAGTGGTCTGTTTGAGGATATTGAGTACTTTGATCTGGCAGCCTATGAGCTTAAACAGTATCTGTCCCAGAGACTTCCATATGTGGATGCATATTACCGGGGGGAGATTGATGAACTGGGCAATCCTGTTTCGGGGCAGATAGAAGATACACCACTGTTTTCTGAGGAAAGCGCACAACCAGAGGCTTCGACTTCAGAAAATACTGAGTATAGTGGATTCTCAGGTCTGCAGTGTGAGATTGCTGGCGGGGAGATGCTTGATCTCTATCTGAGGGACGGTAGCTGCTATGTACTGCTTCCCTCGTATGCAGATGATTCACCCCTTACTCTTTCCTATGACCGTGGGGCTTATGGGGTCTGGATTGATGGAGAGTTTGCTGACAGCGGCAGCCTGCTTTGTGAAGGCGCTGAAATAGCAATTGCTGGTACAGAGGCTTCAGAGAACGGCTTTATGGGCAGGTACCTGCTAAAGGTCGTTAAATCAGAGCAGCTTCCCACCATATATATTGATACCTTTAATGGTACGATGGATTACATCAACAACGTGAAGGGCAACAAGGAGCCTGGAGAGGCGCGCATCATCTCTACCGATGGTGAGGTGCTTACAGAGGGCGAACTATCATATATCAAGTTCAGGGGGCATGGCACGAGTGGCCAGGCCAAGAAGACCTACCGCATGGCCTTTAGCCAGGATACGGACGTACTCGGAATGGGAGAGGCGAAGGAGTGGATCCTTCAGGCCAATGCCGTGGATGCCTCGAAAATTAGGAATTCACTGGCCTTTGAGATGGCTGACAGGCTTGGAATACCCTATGTATCCGACTGGAGATATGCGGACGTGTATTTCAACGGCAGGTATGGCGGCAATTATCTTGTAATGGAGCCTATTGAGGTTGGAGCGAACCGCGTGGATATAGATACCGCTGCTGGAAGTGTGCTGATTGAGAACATGAACAAGGAAAGCCGTCTGGCGGAGGATGACATTGTCATCCGAGGAGACGATGGATTTATCATGACGGTCAAGGGACCTGAGGGAATTACTGAGTCAGAGGCTGCAGAAATACAGCAGAAAATAAACACGGTTAACATGCGTTTACGAAGCGCCAGGACTCAGCAGGATTATCAGGAACTGGCCAGTCTGATTGATATTAAGAGCTTTGCACTCACCTATATTCTGGATATGGTCTGCAACGATATAGATGCGGGATATTTCAGCACCTTCTTCTATTACAACGGAGCCGATGGAAAGCTCTATGCAGGTCCTGTCTGGGACTATGATAAGTCCTTTGGAGGACAGAAGGACCGGGCGCAGCTCATAAGGCTGAACGCATTTTTTTCCACATGGCCTGAGGAACTGATTAAGATTCCGTCTTTCAGGGATGAAGTTAAAGA
>DCHL01000043.1:11610-12401 GCA_002317595.1 Lachnospiraceae bacterium UBA1753
TGGGAGGTCTTACGGAGAACAGGGAGTATGTATCAGGATATCTATTACAGAGACTTGAACTGTTAAAGGACATGACCGACAACCCTGAGGCCTACCATAGGGTTTATATAGGTGATGAGGGCGGCCGGATATACTACGCCAAGGATGGCGAGACAATATCACAGGCAGATATCAAGTATATTTGCGAGATTTATGACTGTAAATCGCTGCTTAAGGAAGACGGCAGTGAATTTGGAGAAGGAGATAGGATAACAAAGGACATGATCCTTTATCCGGAGGGAGACGATGATGACTGAAGAGACAATAGGAAAAGTTAAGCTTGACCTGTCGAACTATCCCGGCGAGGACTTCTATTCAGAAGGTGCTTCAGAGGATTTGCTTCTGGAGTTGGTAAAAAATAACACCCCGTCAACTTATAACAGGCTCATTGCTGAGAATGCCGGCTGGTCCACACTTTACCATCTGTCAGATATCAGGGGGAATATCGCAGACTTCCTTCCTATCAACAAGAAGGATAAGGTTCTTGAGGTTGGAAGCGGCTGCGGAGCGATAACAAGCGTTATCGCAGAGAAGGCTGGCAGTGTTACCTGTATAGAGCTCTCCAAGAAGAGAAGTATGATTAATGCATACCGCAATCAGGACAGGGACAATATCGAGATCAAGGTCGGAAACTTCCAGGACATCGAGAAGGTCATTCCAGCTGACTATGACTACATCATGCTCATCGGTGTGTTTGAGTATGCGGCATCATATATTGATGGTGAAAAACCCTATGAGACCTTTCTTTCAAC
>DCHL01000043.1:12478-41099 GCA_002317595.1 Lachnospiraceae bacterium UBA1753
CTCAAATATTGGGCCGGCTGCAGGGAGGATCATCTTGGAACCTTCTATTCAGGAATTGAGGGTTATCATGCAGACTCCAAGGTTAAGACCTTCTCCGCTGACAGGCTCAGGAAGCTTGCCAAGAAGGCGGGCTGCAGAGTGAAGGAGTTCTACCCATTCCCTGACTATAAGCTTCCTGTGACAATTTTTTCCGAGGATAGGCTTCCGCTCAAGGGAGAGCTTGCCGGCAAGGCGCCTAATTTTGACAATGACAGGTTTGTTGCCTTCGATGAGGGCGCAGCCTTTGACGAGATAATTGAGGAGGGGAACTTCAGGTTCTTTTCAAACTCTTATCTGTTTATGCTCGAGAAGGGTATCAGAGTTGAGAGCTTCTCAGTCAGGAACCCCATTTTCTCAAAGCATTCCAATGAGAGGGCGCCTGAGTATGCGATAAGGACGGATATAGAGCTCGATGGAAACGGCAGGAAATTCGTGGTTAAGTATCCTGCAACTGAGAGCGCGAACGAGCATATTCGCCTGATGGAGGACAGATACAGGCTTCTCCTTGAGAACTACAGGGATTCTGTGTTTGCTCCGAATAAATGCACTCTTAAGGGCAATGCGGCCGAGTTTGAGTATGTTGAGGGACAGACTCTTCATGAGATCCTTGAGGACCTGCTTCTTTCAGGTCAGAATGACAGGCTCTATGAGCTCACAGACAGGTTTGCTGAGGCTGTAAAGGCCTTGCCTGGCGATGAAATAAACGCAGATGCGGGCAATATCGACCTTATTTTCTCCAATGTCATTCCAAAGGATGACAAGTGGGTTGTAATTGATTATGAGTGGACGAGCAGGGAGAAGGCGGAGAAAAAATTTGTCATCTACCGTGCTGTCAGATATTTTGTTGAGACCGGCGACGAAGCCAGAAGAGAGAGGGCGAGAGCACTTGCACTCTTCGAAAGATATGGAATCAGCAGCGCCGAATGCGGAAGATATGAGCAGGAGGANNCTTGCGCTTCAGAGAAAGATTGCAGGCGACAGGCTGTCGCTCATAGGCTTCTATTCCATCTTTGGAAGGGATGCATATCCGATTGATACGCTTATGGAGCGTTCTGCAGTGCTTAAGAGAATTGACCGCGTAAAGGTATACTACGACCTTGGCGGCGGCTTCAGTGAGCAGGATACCTGCTACTATTCCGGCGCAGTTATGGGTGATGTGGTTTCCCTTAGCATTCCTGTAGTGGATGGAGCAAAGAGCGTCAGGATTGACCCCACAGATGATCCCTGCATGGTTTCTATTAAGAAGATCACTGGAAACGAGGCACTGGTTAACGGGTGTTTGCTTGAGGGCGGAAAGGTGTTCTACAATGCGCCTGATCCTCAGATAATCGTTGAGAATACGACAGGAATGAAGAGCATCGAGCTTGAGTATGTGATATCTTCGCTAAGCTCTGAGTTCGCAGGTGCTGTTGGAAATGCCGTTGTCTTATCCCACAGGAAGAATGCGGCGGAGCTGTTTAAGAGGAAGAGCCCCTATGAAAAGGTCAGAGTATGACAATCTGATAAGATATGCTTCTGACCGTTATGTTGGTTTTATGGAGCAGTCCGAGAAAAGGCATGAGGTCATGCCTACGGAGGAAAGAGAGCAGATATGCCAGGAACTTTCCGGGATGGAGTATGTGCTGCTTCTAAAGGCCGGTGGCAGGCTGGAGGATGAGTTCCTGCGCCTTGCGTCTGCTGTATGCAGGGATACAGAGCCTGATGTCGTGTACTGCGATGAGGATATTGAGATTGGTGGCAGGCGGAGCAATCCCTTCTTTAAGCCGGACTTTGCGCCAGACACGCTGGGTAATTTTTTCTACTTCGGCGGAGCCGTCCTTGTGAAGCGGAGCCTGCTCGGAGCAGATAATGTCGGAGTAGAAAATGCTGAAACAGAAAATGCCGAAGCAGATGATGCTGAAGCTGAAACTGCTGAAGTGGAAGATACCGAAGAAAAGGGAACTCTGCTCTCGACTCTTAGCGACAAGGACTGCTGCAGAATCAGGGATGCAGTGCTTACCCTGAATGCATCCGATAATGCAAAGATAGTCCATATTCCCCAGGTGCTCTATCATGCCTGCAGTGACTGGGATTATTCATATATTGATGAGACGAGCATGGACCTTGCTGGAAGTGAGGGACTGGTCTCAGCAGTTATCCTCTCGAAGGATAACACTACAATGCTTCTTGAGGCACTGGATTCGCTTGCGGGCGGTATTCTGATGCCTATGGAATATATAGTCGTTGACAATGGAAGCAGCGAGAAGAACAGAAGCTTTCTTGAGCTTGAGCTTGAGAAGAGAGGCGTGAGATACATATATCACCCTCAGGAGTTTGTATATTCTGCTCTCTGCAATATTGGAGCGAAGGCTGCCTCAGGGCGGTACCTTCTGTTCCTCAATGATGACATCATCCTTCCGGATGAGATGAAGGGTTTCCCGTCAAGGATGTGTGCTCTTGCCGCAAGGGAAAAGGTCGGAGCAGTTGGAGCGAGGCTCCTCTATCCTACGCAGAAGACTGGGGACATCCCAAGAATCCAGCATGTGGGGATATCGCAGCTTGAGAGCGGTCCTTCGCACAAGCTCTGCACCTACCCTGACAATGTCAGGTATGAAAAGGGCAGGAGCCGCGGAGTCTGGAACTGCATGGCGGTTACCGGTGCCTGTCTGATGGTCGAAAAGAGTAAGTTCGAGGAAGTGGGCGGCTTTGATGAGAGGCTGTTCATCGCCTACACGGATGTGGATTTGTGTATGGACTTATCCCAGAAGGGCTATCTGTCTGTTGTCGACAACAATACCTGGCTCTATCACTATGAGTCAGTCTCAAGGGGACTCGATGGACGTGAGGAGACGCGTGCACAGAGACTTAAGTTTGAGAGAAATATTTTTTACGAGAAACACCCGGAAATCAAGGAGGGTGACAGGTTCTACAACAGGAATCTGACGACCTTCTCCCTGGATTACAGTGCTGACTGCAAAATGCCCTGGGAAGAGCATACCATGTGCCCTGAGGTGGGCGTGGATGGCTGTGGGCATCTTCAGCAAAAGCTCCTGCCTGAGGGCAAGATTATGGGAAGTATTGACCATATGAGCTATGAGGCGGCGACCTTTGACGGAGATGTGAGCTGTATTGTGCTGGAGGGATGGAGTCTCTTACATGGCAGGGACCATCTTGACTGCGAGCCTGCTGTTGTGCTTATTGCACGGAGCGGTGCGAAAAAAACATTCAGTGCAGTCCGTAAATACAGAGGGGACCTTGGTGGGGTCTTCACTAAGGAGAAAAATATACTTATGTCAGGCTTTGTGTGCCGGATACCTATTGCGGACCTCGAGGAGGGAACAACGCGGCTTGGTGTCGGCGTAATCCGCTCGGGACTGTTCCGCGAAGGGCTGGTGTACTATATGATGACTGACAGGACAATAGAGAACTGACAGAATAGTTGATAACTGAAATACAACGAACTGGTGGATGATATGGAAGACACAATGAAAATCGTAGAGCAGGGAGAGGACATGGGCCTTTATTACAAGGAGCTCTACGAGAAGGAAGTAAAAAAGAATGAGGACCTGACCGAGCAGCTTGTGAAGGCTGAGGCGGAGGCTGCAGAGGCCAACAGGAAGCTTGATATATTTAAGAACAGCAAGCTGTTCAAGATAATCAAGCCCTTCAGGACCATATATGCGAAGCTTCTGGCTGTTATTGTACGCGTTAAGCGCTATGGCAGCGTGAAGGAGGTTATCAGGAAGCTTAAGTCTAAGAGGATTGAGAAGGGTGCCTGCAAGTACCATGGAACCCTGAGCTTTCCTGATGAGGCAGAGAGCAGGAGACAGCGTGAACGGGTGTTTACCACACCTCATACGTTCAGTATCCTGGTTCCACTCTTTAATACTCCTGAGAATTTCCTGCGTGAGATGATTGATTCCGTGGTAGCACAGACCTACGAGGACTGGCAGCTCTGTCTCGCTGATGGTTCAGATGCAGAGCACGGATTCGTTGCAGACATCGTGAAGGAATATATGGACAGGGAGGCGGCTTCTGGAAAGAACCGCATCGTGTATAAGAAGATTGAGAAGAACCTTGGAATCTCCGGCAACACAAATGTGTGCTTCGAGCTTGCCACAGGAGATTACATTGCACTCTTTGATCACGACGACCTCCTTCATCCGTCGGTACTCTACGAGTATGCCTGTGTCCTTGAGAAGGAGGATGCTGATTTCATCTACTGTGATGAGGCGACGTTCCAGGGCAATTCAATCAATAATATGATTACCCTGCATTTCAAGCCTGATTTTTCACCCGACAACCTGAGGGCGAACAACTATATTTGCCACTTCTCAGCCTTCAAGGCATCACTCCTTGAGACGACGGGTCTCTTCAGAAGTGAGTTTGACGGCAGTCAGGACCATGACATGATTCTGAGACTGACCAGCGCGTCAAAAAATATTGTTCATGTGAAGCGTATCCTCTATTACTGGAGGAGTCATGCTGCTTCTGTTGCATCCGACATCAATGCAAAGTCCTATGCGATTGATGCTGCGAAGAACGCAGTGCTTGCAGACCTTGAGTCAAGGGGCATCCACGGCGCGAAGATTGAGAGTACAAGGGCATTTGCGACGATATTCAGAATCAGGTATCCATTAAATAACAAGCCGAAGATTTCAATCATCATTCCTAATAAGGACCATCCAGAGGACCTTCGTCGCTGCATCGAATCCATTGTTGTGAAGGCTTCCTACGAGAATTACGAGATTGTGGTGGTTGAGAATAACTCAACCGGCAAGGAAATATTTAAGTACTACGAGGAACTTGAGAGGACCTGCCCCAGAGTCAAGGTGGTTAAGTTTGAGGGTGCCTTCAATTATTCAAAGGTATGTAACCTTGGGGTGAAGAACTCTGACGGTGAGTATGTGCTCCTTCTCAACAATGATACTGAAGTGATTACGAGAAACTTCATGGAGGAGCTTCTCATGTACGCCCAGCGTGAGGATGTGGGTGCGGTCGGAGCGAAGCTTTACTATCCTGACTACACAATCCAGCACGCAGGAATCGTGATAGGACTTGGAGCTCACAGAAGTGCAGGTCATACACATTACGGGCTGTCAAAGGACAACCTCGGATATATGGGAAGGCTGTGCTATGCGCAGAACGTGACAGCTGTCACAGGTGCCTGCCTAATGGTAAGCCGCGCGGACTATGACGCGGTGGGCGGACTCGAGGAGAAGCTTGAGGTTGCACTTAACGATGTTGACCTTTGCCTTAAGCTCAGGAAGCTTGGAAGGCTCAATGTATTCACGCCTTTTGCCGAGCTGTTCCACTATGAATCAATAAGCAGGGGCTCTGACATTGACGAGAAGAACACTGTCAGTGCTGAAAGATACAACAAGGAATGCGATTATTTCAAGGATAAGTGGAAGGCAGAGCTTGCTGCCGGGGATCCATATTACAATCCTAATTTTTCGCTGGATCACAGTAATTACACCTTAAAGGCTGTTCCGATGGCTCAGGTGTCCGATTAAGGAGAATGACGTGAACGAAATTATCAGACAGCTAATCAGTAACAGGACACTTGTGAGCGCGTGCAGTGCGTGGCTAGTGGCGCAGGTCATTAAGACAATACTTTATCTCATAGTCAATAAGACCTTTGATGTATCGAGGCTTTTTGGCGATGGTGGAATGCCCAGTGGACATTCCGCGACGGTTACAGCGCTTGCAACGAGGGCGGCGATGGAGTATGGACTCTCATCAAGTATTTTTGCAATCTCTGCAGTGCTCGCCATCATTGTAATGCATGATGCCATGGGCGTCAGAAGAGAGAGTGGAAGACATGCCCAGGCCCTCAATGAAATCATGCTGCTGCTCGGAGATGACATGGACTTTGACATGAAGCTCAAGGAGTTCTTAGGGCACAGCCCATCGCAGGTTGTCGTTGGAGCCATATTGGGGCTGGTGGTCGGACTCATTGGAGGAGCGGCATAATTTAGTGCCTCAGGAGAGAAGCGGCCTTATTTTTTACAGAAGAAGGAGACGTAAATGGGATACAGGGAAAACTACGAATACTGGATGAACGACCCGTATTTCGATGAAGATACAAAGGCGGAGCTCGCGGGAATTGCGGGGGACGAAAAAGAGATAGAAGACAGATTCTACAGGGAGCTTGAGTTTGGAACCGGTGGACTGCGCGGAGTTATCGGTGCAGGAACCAACCGCATGAATGTGTACACGGTCAGGAAAGCGACTCAGGGCCTTGCAAACTATATCAAGAAGGCTGGCAGGGAAGATATGGGAGTTGCAATCTCTTATGATTCAAGGCGTATGTCCCCTGAATTTGCCGATGTTGCGGCACTTAACCTTGCGGCAAATGGAATCAGGGCTTATGTGTATGATGACCTTCGCCCTACACCGATGCTCTCCTATGCGCTTAGGGAGCTTGGATGCACTGCGGGAATCATGATTACTGCAAGCCACAATCCCCCTGAGTACAATGGCTACAAGGCTTACTGGGAGGATGGTGCGCAGATAACCGCACCCAGGGATAAGGAAATCATCGCCGAGGTGAAGGCGGTTGCTGATTACAGCAGCGTTCTCACAATGGATAAGGCTGAGGCAGTGGCTAAGGGCCTCTATGTGACAATCAGTCCTGAGATGGATGACAGATATATTGCTGAGCTCAAGAAGCAGATAATCCATCCTGAGGAGATTACAAAGGCTGCCAACAAGCTTAAGGTTGTTTACTCGCCCTTCAATGGAACGGGTAATGTGCCTGTCAGAAGAGTTCTCAGGGAGCTTGGCTTTGAGCAGGTATATGTCGTGCCTGAGCAGGAGAAGCCAGACCCCAACTTTACAACACTGGCATATCCCAACCCTGAGGATCCCGACGCCTTCACTCTCGCACTGAAGCTTGCCAGAGAGGTTGATGCGGACATTGTCCTTGCTACTGACCCTGATGCGGACAGGCTTGGAATCTACGCAAAGGATGCCAAGAGCGGAGAGTACGTGGCATTCACCGGCAACATGTCCGGAATGCTCATTGCAGAGTACATTCTCAGGGAGAGAACAAAGACTTCTTCAATGCCTGAGAACCCTGCGCTTGTCACAACTATCGTGACAACTAACCTTACAGGTCCCCTCACGGAGGACTACAAGGTCAAGAGAATTGAGGTCCTTACAGGATTCAAATATATCGGAGAGCAGATTAAGTTCTTCGAGCAGCAGAATACCTACAATTATGTGTTTGGTCTTGAGGAGTCCTACGGATGCCTTGCCGGAACCCACGCAAGGGACAAGGATGCCGTTGTTGCGGTAATGTGCCTCTGTGAGGTTGCCGCATGGTGCAAGAACCGTGACCTCACTGTCTGGGATCAGATGGTGAAAATATATGAGAAGTATGGCTTCTACAAGGAAGGCATGCATACCATCACCCTTAAGGGCATAGATGGTGCAGAGCAGATAGCATCCATGATGGAGAGTATCAGGAACAACCCTCCTGCAGAGGTAGGCGGTCTTAAGGTCCGGTTCTTCAGGGACTATGATAAGGATACCCTTCTTGATATGGAGAGCAGGGAAGTGACTTCCACGGGACTGCCAAGGTCTAACGTACTCTACTTTGACCTTGAAGAGGATGGCTGGTGCTGTGTCAGACCTTCAGGAACAGAACCCAAGATCAAATTCTATATGGGCGTGAGAGGAACATCGCTCGAGGATGCCAGTGAGAGACTTGAGTCGCTTAAGGCCGCTGTCATCGAGCTTGCCAAGTAATAACGATTATGATGTTTGTTAAGAACCACTATAAGAAAATACTGATTCTGCTACTTGCAGCACTTGCAGCAATATCTGTGATTCAGGGCTGCAGGAATGCGGCAGAGTACAGCCAGGACTTCCAGTGGGATGCGGCGAAGGTCATGACTCTTCATATGAATCCCTACGATGAGTCGCTGAATCCTTCAGAGGAGCTGCTCTCGCTGGGATATGACGAGTATTACAAGCAGATGGAGGCCAACCAGTTTCCGTCGCTTCTGATACTGCTGATGCCCTATACTTTGCTTGCTCCGCTGACTGCGCGGTATGCATGGATAGTATCTAACCTTATTTTTACAGCGCTAATTATCTTCCTGCTGAGGAAGACCTTCATGAAGGATATTAAGGCTGATACCTATGCGGTCCTTTCCCTGCTTATGCTGGCGGGAACTCCCTGGAGAAATCAGATGGGAGTGGGACAGCACACCCTGTTTGCCTTCGCCTTCTTTCTGATTGCCGTGTGGCTACTGGAGCTGGCGGAAAAATATGATAGCGAGAAGGTGGCACAAAAGGCACTGACCTTCAGCCTCCTTTCAGGGCTTGCGCTCTGCGTATCCTACTTCAAGTACACGCTGACCGCACCGCTTGCACTGTATTTTCTGTATAAGCGCCGATATAAGGAGCTGGTGATATCGGTTGTGCCGCACATCATCCTGACAGCGGCATCTGCCATGTGGCTGTCCGACAGCTTTATGAACATGATTATTAAGCCGCTCAAGGTTGCCGGTGCGCTTACCTCCGAGGGCAGTATGGATATTGGTTCCATGCTCGGTGGAGGAACCTTTACAATGCTGATAACAGTAGTGCTGATGGCAGTCCTGCTGGTTCTGGTATTCTTCGTGAAACCGGGCGAGGACCTGCTTGTAATCTCAGTACTTCTGCTCTGGTCGCTCATAATAACCTATCACAGAAGCTATGATTACTGGGTAATGGTACTGCCGTTCTCATGGCTGATTGCAAGTGCCTCAGCGTCTGATGAGGGGACAGCAGCATACGGTAAACGTATGTTAACGGTATACATCATTCTCGTACTCGGAATCTTCTTCGGACTGAGAGTGTTCCATGAGAGCGATGTTTCGCTCGTTGTGGCGGCCATATTTTATTACATTTATACGCTTGTCGTTACCGGCATTGCAGTGAAAGGAATAATAAAAAATGAAAAAGAACAGTAAACTCATGCAGCAGATACTGAAGTTTGCCGTGGTTGGCGGACTCAGCTGTGTAATTGACTTCGCGATATACTCAGCCATGTACTATGGCTTCCTTACGAGGATGTTTGATGAAATCACGGCAGCGGGCATTGCGTCCGTATTCGGTTTCCTGATTTCACTTATCTTCAACTATATCGCAAGCATGGCCTTTGTATTTGAGCGCAAGGAGGACGCGAACAGAGTTACAGAGTTCATCATCTTCGGCATTCTGTCGCTCATTGGACTTGGACTCAATACGGTCATTATCATGAGCGTGATGTGGCTGAATGTGACCTTTGTTGTGGACAAGGCGAACTGGTTTGCGGCAATGATCAATGGAATTAACGGCTGCGTTGATGCTGTGGTCGGCTGGATGCTTGGATTGATTGGTAAGCCCTATGAGTCAGTAGACTGGGTTCCCATCGAGGCGAAGATTCTCGCAACAGCCATCGTCATGGTGTACAATTTCATTACAAGAAAGAAATTCATTGAGAAGCACTGAATTATCAGAGGTATTATCTTATGGAAAAAATATTACTTTTTATCCCTGCCTACAACTGTGAGAACCAGATTGTCAGGGTATTAAATCAGATAGACAGCCAGGTGCTGGAGTATATCTCAGAGGTAATTGTGGTTAATAACTTAAGTACGGACGGAACAGAGCAGGCCGTTCTTGATTTCAAGGCTGAGAATCCCAAGGTGCCTGTAAAGCTTCTTAGGAATCATGAGAACTACGGTCTTGGCGGATCGCACAAGGTTGCCTTCAGGTATGCTGTAGACAAGGGATTTGACTATGTCTGCGTACTGCACGGTGACGATCAGGGAAATATCCATGATTTCATTCCCATGCTGAGGAAGGGAATACACACAAAGCATGACTGTGTGCTCGGAGCCAGATTCATGAGAGGCTCAAGGCTTCAGGGCTATTCGCTCTTCAGGACCTTTGGTAATATTGTATATGACTTTATTTTTGCAGCAGTAATTAAGCAGAGAGTGTTTGATCTTGGCTCTGGACTCAACATCTACAATACCAAGATGCTCAGGTACAGGTTCTTCGAGAAGTTCCCAGATAACCTGATGTTCAACTACTGTATGATTATGGCTGCTGACTTCTATAAGCAGGATATCATTTTCTATCCGATTTCATGGAGAGAGGATGACCAGGTTTCCAACGTAAAAATGGGCAAGCAGGCTGTGAAGGTTCTGTCTATGCTGAAGGACTATGCTCTTGATAAGGAGACAATCAGGGGCGACTACAGAGATAAAGCAATTGAAAGCTACGAGGCGGACGAGATAAAGTAAGGAACTTCTGACAGGAATGAGTATAGTTCATATTGTGATAAGTATAATATTGTTCCTTGCAGGCTTTACCGCAGTTCATGTATTTAAGGCGCTGAGGCTCTATCTGGTGCTCATGGAACAGCAGATATCCTTCGGGCGGTTTCTGTACATCTATCTGGAGACGACCTGCGTCAATCTTATCATTCCCTTCAAGCTTGGTGAGATTTACAGGGTGTGCAGGCTCTCCATGGAGACAGGGAAGCTGGCACTTGGCATTCTGAGCGTTGCAACGGACAGATTTTTCGATACGGCGTCGCTCCTGGTGCTTCTGTTCCTGATGAAATTCCTTGGAGTAGGTGAGTTTAACCTCGTAATGGGACTTCTCCTTGTAGTTATCCTTGCAATGGCCTTTGTGTATGCAGTGTTTCCTTCGACCTTCAGATATCTGAACAGGTACATTATCATGAATAAGGATTCGAGCAGGTCCATGGCCGTTCTGTCAGCCCTTGAGGTATGTAATGAGTGGTATGAGTATCTTACCAGACTTATCAGGGGAAGAAGTGCCCTCATGATAGCATTCTCCCTTCTTGGCTGGGCGTTTGAGGGTATTACACTTACAGCGCTTGCGGGGCTTATCGGTGTGGATTTTGGATTTGGAGAGTACGGTGCATATATCAGCTCCATATTTACATCAGATGGAAACAGCCTTCTGGCAATATACAGTTTTATCGGAATAGCAATTCTTGGGGTATTGGTTGTTGTCGGACTTCCGATACAGCTCATGAGAAGACGCAAGGACACGGTGGATTGCAATGAGAAAAATTAACCTTATCTATGATGACAGAGTTAAGCCCTGTGATGAAATAGCATCGATTAATGGTGGCAGAAGCTTTGGAAAGACAATTTATAAGAGAAAGAGCCTTGCCACGCTTGCCCAGGAAGCAGCCACGGTTCCCATTAAGGTACTTCGTGATGGAGGAGAAGAACTCCTGCTCGACAACGACAGCCCGGTGTGCCTGATGTCATCTGCCTTTATCATCAGTGACAGTGAGGCGTTTGCGATTCTGCTTAAAAAGGCATCCTTTGCAAGGGAGGTATACCGTATTGTAGATACGGGCAGCTCAGTGACAGCAATGTATATATTCCCGGATGCCAAGACTTACCGCGAACACTGTGATCTGGAAATAAATAACGGGGCGACAGATAATTATTCAGCCTTCACAACCGGTGCTTTTTCCTATATTGGGGATCAGGCCTCGTTCCTTAACTTCATTACTGGAGGGTTCGATGCAAGATTCTTCAATGCACTTGAGGGCGATTATTATACTGTGACTAAACGCTCTACAAATAGAGACAAAATTAAAAGAGAATATAATTTCTACTATTGCCTGCCTGAGACCATGAAATACTGGTTTGTACAGCCCTTTGATCTCCAGGAAGACGAGGATGGAATGAGCTATTCCATGGAAAGACTGCACATGACTGACATTGCTGTCAGGTATGTCCATGGCGCTGTAGATGAGAAGGAGATGGGGGAGATTCTTGACATTCTCTTCCACTTCACAGACACTAGGGTTGAGAAGGCAGTCAGTTTCCAGGAATATAGTAAAATAAGGGATTCGCTGTACGTTGAGAAGCTTAAGGAGAGGATCAAGCAGCTTAAGAATACCCCTGGTTTTGACGAGCTTGAAGGGTATATAAAAGCAGGAACTGACTATGATGGTATAGATGCCATTATTTCAATGTATGAAAAAATATATGAAGATTTAATTATTCTAAAAGACGTCGGAATGAGAAATTCGCAGCACAGACTTGTAATTGGTCATGGTGACCTGTGTTTTTCAAATATCCTGTTCCAGAAGGATGCCCATCTGCTTCGTCTGATTGATCCAAAAGGTGGTAATTCAACGGAAGAATTATACACAGATGAGTACTACGATCTGGCAAAACTGTCCCATTCAATCTGCGGAAACTATGACTTTTTCAACTCAGGGCAGTATGAAATCGAGCTTGGAAAGGATATGAAATTTCATCTGAGTGTCGATTTTGATAACGAACGTTATATAACACTGTTTGAAGAACGAGTTGAACAGAGGGGATACGATATAAAGCGTATAAGGCTGTGCGAGGCATCCCTTTTCCTGTCGATGCTTCCGCTTCATATGGACAACGCAAGGAAGGTCTTTGGGTTTATTCTGAATGCGATTGGCATATTAGAGGGACTAAGAGACGGGAAGTAGAGCGCAAAACAGATACTTTGATACGAGATTAAGGATTAAGGAGCATCATTAATGAGCAATACTGATGAAAAAGGTGTATATTCGGACCTCAGCTTTGTCTTTGACATTGATGGAACCATCTGTCCAATAAAAAAGAAGGAAGAAAAGTATGAGGACCTGGTTCCTTATACGGCAGTTGTTGAGAAAATTAGGGAATACAAGGCTGGAGGAGCAAGAATTGTGCTTCTGACAAGCCGTAACATGAATTCCTACAACTGCAATCTTGGACTTATCAATGCCAATACGGCAAAAATCCTGCTCGCATGGCTTGATAAATGGGATATTCCCTATGATGAGATCGTGTATGGAAAGCCCTGGCCGGGGCATCATGGGTTCTATGTTGACGACAGGACCGTGCGTCCTGATGAATTTTTGAAGCTGTCTGTCGAAGAGATGGATGAACTGTGTAAGAGGAGTCGCTGCCAGGAATGAGCAATATTCAGAAAACCATATCATATCTAAAAAGAAACGGTCTCAAGAAGACCTATTATATGGTTAGACAGCGTCTTTCGGAGCGTCATGCAGACGAGGGATACAACGAGGAATTCAGGAAGAGCGCAGCATCGCCTGCGGATCTTAAGGCTCAGAGCAGCAGATCGTTCCCCGAAGACCTGAAAATCAGCGTGCTTGTCCCCGCCTATGAGCCCGCGGAGGAGTATCTGAGGGTACTCATTGACAGTGTCCTCATCCAGAGCTTCGAGAACCTGGAGCTTGTAATTGCCGATGCGGGAAGTTCCAGGGTTGTAGCGGATGTGGTTTCGGAATATGACGACGACAGGGTGGTGTACGCACGTTTACCGGAGAACAGAGGAATAGCAGGCAACACCAACGAGGCCCTGAAGCTTGCAACAGGAAATGTGATAACCCTGCTTGACCATGATGATTTCCTTGAGCCTGATGCACTCTATTACATAGCTGATGCCATTGAGAAAGGTGCATCAGTGGTATATACTGATGAAGACAAGGTCTGTGAGCGCGATGGCGGACTGTTTTTCTTTAAGCCGAACAGGAAATGCGCCTTCAATCTGGATGTCCTTCTGTCCAACAACTATATCTGTCATCTCTTTGCAGTGAAGACTGAAATTGCAAGGGAAATTGGCGGTTTAAGGGGTGAATTCGACGGTGCACAGGACTATGACTTTATACTCCGGTGCATAACAAAGGCAGGGGACGTTGAAAAAATAGCGCATATTCCCCGCGTTCTCTATCACTGGCGTGTTCATGACAACTCGACGGCTGAGAATCCTGAGAGCAAGCTCTATGCCTATGAGGCTGGCAGGAGTGCGGTGGACACATATGTTAACGACCGTTCTCTTAAGGCTGAGGTTCTTCATACAGAGCACAGAGGCTTCTATAGAATTGAGTATGATGACAGCGTTTTAAGCGAGGAGTTGCGCGAGCGGATTGAGATTCATATCCCCGAGGATTTGAGGGCGAAGGATGAGGGAAACGTGGCAAGGATGATGGGTTATTTCCAGCGTCCTGAGGTGAGGGCTGTGGTCGGCAGAGTGATTGACAGTAGTGGCCTTATCGAGGAGGAACCTTTTAGGGGCATGCATTACTGGGATTCAGGACTCATGCACAGTGCTGCTGTTGTCAGGGATGTTCCCCGGATTAACGGCGCGGCATATGCAGTTGACAGCACAAGAACGGATGGGCTCATTGTTTATGACCCCGGCATTATTTTTTACAGAAACTGATAGTCATGGGAGAGATTATGGCGGATATTACAGTTATCATTCCTAATTATAATGGAATAAAGTACATCGAGGGTTGTATTGAATCGCTTCTTGCACAGACGGTGGCTGAGCGCATGGACATTATCGTGGTGGATAATGCCTCTGAGGACGGAAGCGATGATCTTGTTGAGAAAAAATATCCCCAGGTGCGTCTCATAAGGCTTTCTGAGAATTTTGGTTTCTCGAGAGCCGTGAATGAGGGTATCACTGTGAGCCGCAGTCCCTATGTTCTCCTTATTAATGATGATACCAGGTCTGATCCGAATCTCGTGTCATCGCTCCTTGAGACCATGGAGAGTGATGAGCGGATTTTTTCTGTTGCATCCAGAATGATTCAGATGGGCAACGAAGAGCTCCTTGACGGTGCGGGTGATCTGTACAGTGCCTTCGGCTGGGCTTATGCCAGAGGCAAGGACAAGAGCGTTAATACGAAAAAATATGATAAGCCACGCGATGTCTTCGCGGCATGTGCGGGCTGCGCAATGTACAGAAAGCGCATTCTCGATGAGATAGGGTACTTCGATGAGTTCCATTTTGCATATCTTGAAGATGTCGATATGGGATATCGCGCCAAAATTATGGGATACAGAAACGTATATTGTCCAAAGGCGGTTGTATATCACGCAGGAAGCGCAACGACCGGCAGCAGATATAATGATTTCAAGGTTCGTCTTTCTTCAAGGAATAACGTTTATCTTGTGTTCAAGAACATGCCGCTGGCACAGCTTATCCTGAATCTTCCGTTTTTGGTGGTTGGTTTTGGAATAAAGGCCATATTTTTTACACTGAAGGGTTACGGCAGGCCGTATCTGTCTGGAATCAAGAGAGGATACCTTCTCTGCCATGAGGGCAGGCACGTGGCCTATGATTCAAGGAATTTCAAAAATTATGTCAGGATCCAGCTTGAGATCTGGGCGGGCATGTTTAAGAGGTTTGTAAATTGATAAAGGATAATCAGAGATTATTTAATCGGCTGCAGATTGTGGTTGATGCCATAGTCATTGCAGTGTCATACGCACTTTCATATGTACTCAGGTTCGCAGGTCCCTGGGCTGATAACACTGTTTATCATCTGCCCTTCGTGGACTACATCGTGTTCCTGATTTTTGTCATACCTGTTTTCCTGTTCCTGTACTATACCCACGATATGTATTCATCGCGCCGTATGTCAGGAAGGAAGAGGGAGCTGATGAATATCATCCAGGCCAACACCATCGGTATTCTGGCCTTTATGGTAGTGCTCTACATCCTTCATCAGGCCCATATTTCGAGAGCGATGCTTCTCATCTTCTGGGTTGTGGATGTTTTTCTTGAGACTCTTTCGAGGAATGTCATCAGGTATGCACTCAGATTTGTGCGCCGTAAGGGCTTTAATCTGAAGTACGTGCTTTTAGTTGGATATTCAAAGTCTGCAGAGGCTTACATTAATAGAATCCGTCTCAACCCCCAGTGGGGATATGTTGTAAGGGGTATTCTCGACAACAGGATGGAAGCTGGTACCATGTACAAGGGAGTTAAGGTGCTCGGACGAATCGAGAATCTTGAGATAATTCTTCCTGAGAATAAGCTTGATGAAATAGCCATCACGCTTAGCCTTGACCAGTACCAGGAGCTCGAGAAGGTGGTTAAGCTCTGTGAGAAGTCTGGAGTTCATACCAAGTTCATCCCTGACTACAACAGATTCATCCCCAATAAGCCTTACATGGAGGACCTTCAGGGACTGCCTGTAATCAACATCCGCCATGTGCCATTGTCAAACACGCTCAACATGATGGCGAAGAGAGTCGTGGATATCATCGGATCAATCCTCATGATAATCTTTTTCTCGCCTATTATGCTGTTTTCGCTTATTGCAATCAAGATTTCATCACCTGGCCCCGTAATTTTTGCCCAGGAGAGAGTCGGACTGCACAATAAGTCCTTCATGATGTACAAGTTCAGGACCATGGTAGTTCAGGACCCTACAGAGGAGGAGAGCGCCTGGACTAAGCGCGGCGACAACAGAGTCACCAAGATAGGTAAGATACTGAGGAAGACCAGTATGGATGAACTTCCCCAGCTCTTTAATATACTGAGGGGCGATATGAGTATTGTTGGTCCCAGGCCAGAGCGTCCTCAGTTTGTGGAAAAATTCAAAGAGGAAATTCCAAGATACATGATCAAGCACCAGGTTCGTCCGGGTCTGACTGGTTGGGCACAGGTAAATGGCCTCAGGGGAGACACATCGATTGAAGAGCGTGTGGAATATGATATTTATTACATCGAGAACTGGACCATGGGCTTTGATTTCAAGATAATACTGATGACAGCATTTACGGGAATCATCAATGAGAATGCTTATTGATACTGGTGGGAATGCTTATTGATACTGGTGGGAATGCTCACTGGCATCGATGAGAATGCTTATTGACTGAGGGAACTAAATGTTGTATTCTTTGAGAGGATATGCACAAATGCTTGAGGGTGTATTATGCACCCTCAGGCAGATTTTGTTTTAGTGCAGATTACTTCGAGGGAATTATAATGGGAACAAAAAGAAGAAAAAAGAGACGTCGCAGGAAAACCGGCAAGATTATCCTGTTCATTTTTGAGATACTGATTCTGTTTGCTGCTGTCGGCGTTCTGTATTTTGTACTTAAGACTGACAAGATTGAGAAGGATACTTCGATTGTCAAGACCGAGGAAGCACTCAAGATTAATGATGATCTTGAAGAGATGGAGACGCAGGCCAGTGAGTCCGGCGAAGAGTGGAAGATGTCCGGGTACACGACGGTTGCTCTCTTTGGTGTCGATGCAAGAGATAAGTCGCTGGGCAAGGGAAACAGAGCTGATACAATGATTATTGCAAGTATCAACGAGGACACCGGAGACGTCAAGCTCTGCTCGGTTTACCGTGACACCTACATCAATCTTGGAAATGATATCTACAATAAGGCGAATGCCGCATATTCGCAGGGCGGTCCTGAGCAGGCAATCCAGATGCTTAACTCAAGCCTTGACCTTGACATCAAGGATTATGCGACAGTTAACTTCACAGCTATGATTGATGGTATTGATGCTCTTGGTGGAGTTGAGATTCAGGTTGATGATAATGAGATTGAGCATCTCAACAACTATCAGATCTGTATGTCAGGTCGTGAGGATGGTCTTAATGCCTTTGGCGAGAAGGCTTACACTGCAACTGCCGGAGTTGACTATACTCCTGTGACTTCAGCTGGATTACAGAATCTGAATGGTCTTCAGGCCACAGCGTTCTGCCGTATCCGTTATGTCGGTAATGACTTTGAGCGTACCAACAGGCAGAGAGAGGTCCTTACAGCTGCAGCTAACAAGGCTAAGAGTAATCCTGGTAAGCTCAACGGTCTGATTGATGAGATATTCCCCAAGGTCATGACCTCATTCTCGACAGGCGACCTTGTTGAGTACGCATCAAGGGCTGCCAAGTACAACATTACAGATAGTGCAGGCTTCCCTTTTGAGGAGGTTACAGGAAATATGGGTAAGGCTGGAAGCTGTGTCGTTGCAACAGATTTTGCAGCCAATGTTAAGCAGCTTCATACTTTCCTTTATGGAGAGGATGCATATACACCTACCGCAAGAGTACAGGAAATCAGTCAGAGAGTAGCTTCTGACAGGGCGAAGTTTCTTGGAAAATAATTTTTAACGGAGCGAGGAAGCGACGAGTCTATCGGTGCTTCCTCTTTTGTGATTTTATGAAAGAAAAGACAGTCGACATCATAATACCGACCTACAAGCCTGATAAGAGGTTCTTTTCACTGATTGAGTCGCTTGAGAACCAGACAGTGAAGCCAACCAAGATCATTCTGATGAACACTGAGGAAAAATATCTCAGCAACCTTCTTTATGGCACAAATTTCAAGGAGAAATTTGGCAATGTGGTAGTCAGGAATGTGTCCAAGAAGGAGTTCAACCACGGCCGTACGAGGAATCAGGGAGTGAAGCAGTCGACTGCGGATATATGCGTTCTCATGACACAGGATGCGTTCCCTGATGACGACAGGCTTATTGAGAAGCTTATTGAGCCTCTTGAGGATGACAGCGTTGCCGTTGCCTACGCAAGGCAGCTGCCAGCGAGGGATGCATCGCCCATCGAGATTTTTTCACGGTCATTTAACTATCCTGATGTGGACAGGCTTAAGGGGAAGGAAGACCTTGAGGAGCTTGGAATTAAGACGTACTTCTGCTCGGACGTGTGCGCGGCCTACAACAGGAAGACCTTCCGGGAATTGGGTGGATTTATTGACTTTACGATATTCAACGAGGACATGCTCTACGCCGCCAAGGCAATCAATTCAGGTTACAGGGTGGCATACGCTTCGAAGGCAAGGGTAATCCACTCACACAATTACAGCGGAAGGCAGCAGTTCAGGCGAAACTTTGATTTGGGAGTATCCCAGGCTGACCACCCGGAGGTATTTGGCGACATAAAGAGCGAGGGTGAGGGCATAAAAATGGTCAAGCAAACAGTCGTTTACCTCGCCGAACAAAAAAAGATATATCTTGTTCCGTATCTGTTTTATCTGAGTGCCTGCAAGCTCCTGGGATACAGATTAGGGAAAAAATATAAAACACTTTCTCATAACAGGATTCTTAAGTGTACCTCGAATCCTGAATACTGGAGCAGATACTGGGATAAGAACCTGGTACCCGAGAATGTATATGCAGGCTACGGTAAGAACGAGGAAGGCCTATAAGCAGTTGCTTCTATTGAGAGGCGAGATATTGAGCGAGATGATATCAGTTCGATCTATGAGAGGGGAGATATTGAGCGAGATGATATCAGTTCTCTCCCTAAGGCGAAGATTATTGAAGAGATAGAAGGAGATTCTCTATGTGTGGAATAGTTGGATATATTGGTAAGAAGCAGGCGGCACCCATCATACTTGATGGTCTTGCAAAGCTTGAATACAGAGGATACGACTCAGCTGGAATGGCTATTTTTGATGGTGAGTCCATCAAGATGATGAAGTCTGCAGGAAGACTTCAGGCACTTGTCGACCTGAGCCACGGAGGTGACCTGCTTCCGGGAACTGCTGGAATCGGCCATACAAGATGGGCTACCCATGGAAAGCCCTCTGACCTAAATGCGCATCCCCACTTTAATACCAGAGGCACTATTTCGATTGTGCACAATGGAATCATTGAGAATTATCAGGCGCTTAAGCTCATGCTTGAGGCTAAGGGATACGTGTTCCAGTCGGAGACTGATACTGAGGTAGTTGCTCAGCTTCTTGATTTTTACTACAGGGGCAACCCAATGGAGGCAGTAACCAAGGTAATGCACCGTGTTGAGGGTTCATATGCTCTCGGAATTATGTTTTCTGACCATCCCGATGAGATTTACGCTGTAAGGAAGTCGAGTCCTCTTATTGTGGGTCAGTCTGAGGAGGGCTGCTTTATCGCTTCAGATGTACCTGCCATCCTCAAGTACACAAGAACTGTCTTCTATACAGATGATCAGGAAATCGTAAAGCTTACTGCGGACGGAATCGAGTTTTTCACTGTTGATGAGGAAAAAATTGAGAAGGAAGCAGTTACCATTGAGTGGGATGCCAATGCGGCTGAGAAGGGCGGATATGAGCACTTCTTGCTTAAGGAGATTTACGAGCAGCCTGAGACTGTAGACAAGACACTTAGTCCAAGACTCAAGGACGGAAGGATTGTCATTGAAGAGCTGGGGCTGACAGATGAGGAAATCAAGGCACTTCGCAAGATTTACATTGTTGCATGTGGTTCTGCTTATCATGTCGGTATCACTTCGAAGTATATTATCGAGGAGATGGCACGCATCCCTGTTGAGGTTGACGTGGCATCAGAGTTCAGATATAGGAATCCCATCCTCATGGAGGGCGATCTGGTTATTGTAATCAGCCAGTCAGGTGAGACCGCCGATACGCTTGAGGGACTTAGGATTTCAAAGAGACTTGGCTGCAAGGTTCTTGGAATTGTCAATGTTGTGGGTTCGTCAATTGCGCGTGAGGCCGATAATGTAATGTATACCTGGGCCGGTCCTGAGATTTCAGTTGCAACGACAAAGGCATATTCAGCACAGCTTATTAATATGTATCTTCTTGCAATCAAGCTTGCGACAGTACGTGGTGCTATTTCTGATGCAAAGGCGGCAGCCTTTATCAAGGAACTTAACAAGCTTCCTGAGCAGATTGAGCTGCTCATGGGATGCAAGGAGAGAATGCAGAAGTTTGCCAACAGATATGTTGGTGCACAGGACATCTACTTTATTGGAAGAGGCATTGATTATGCAATTTCCCTTGAGGGCTCACTCAAGCTGAAGGAGCTTTCATATGTCCACTCAGAGGCGTACCCTGCAGGCGAGCTGAAGCACGGTCCAATCTCCCTTATTGATAAGGGTACCCTTGTTGTAGCCGTCCTGACTCAGGAGGAACTCTACCAGAAGACCATCAGCAACATTGTTGAGGTTAAGAGCCGTGGTGCTTTTGTCATGGCAGTGACAACCGTTGGAAATGAAGAAATCGAGAAGGTTGCGGACTATGTGGTATACATTCCTCAGACCGACAAGTTCTTCACCGATTCACTGGCTATCGTACCGCTCCAGTTCTTCAGTTACTATGTAGCCGTTGGCAAGGGCTGCGATGTTGACAAGCCGAGGAACCTTGCCAAGTCTGTAACGGTTGAGTAAGATGGGCGGAGCATATGGGCTCACTATATTTCAAAGATTGATTGAGTATTTTAGCTCGCCAAATTTCAAAGATTGACGGAGCATATGGGATACTTGATTTCTGAGATGGGCGGAGTATTTTGGTTACTAAATATCTGAGATGGGCGGAGCATTTTGGGCTCATGGGTGTAATACAAGGAATAATTTCCAATTTTACACCGTCCCAGTTGATGCCGATTCTGAGAAGTGGTGTAATCTCAATGAATTCGTGCTGTGTTACACCATTTTCTTCAAGATACTTGTGCGGAAATGGTGGAATATTGGGAATATCGTGGTTTGTTACACCGTTTCTCCGATACCAGAATTGAAAAGTGGTGGAAAACAGGGCAACAAGGCGGAAATTTACACATATTTTAGAGAACGAAATGGTGGAATAATGTCACGAGGAGTGTCTTATTCCACCTTTTTTTGATTACAGACCTTTTGAGTGCTCTCAACATGTGGTGGAATACTTGAAGTTAGATTTAGAATTCCACCCTACTATTAAGCGAAGTCCTATTTTGATTAGAGTATCGTTTCAAAAAGAAAGCAAGGTTACAAATTAAAGGTCACACTTTTGTTCACAAATGAACACAAATTGTACACAAACCGTTGTTAACATACGAAACATCAAAAGAAATTACTGGTTTGTTGAAGGGGAGAAAACAACATTTAGATACATGTAAAATGAGGAGGAAATAGTCATGTATGAAGATTTTGAATTAACTGGTGGTACACCAGCTGAAGGCAATAGTTCGAATAAAACAGAGCCAAGTGAAGTCACACCGGTAGCTGCTGAAGTCACACTGGCAGCTGCTGAAGTCACATCGGAAGTGGTTGATGATAGTGCGACAACAACGGATGCAGGTGTAGGAGAGAATGTATCGCATACAGCATCTTCAGGAAATGCAACGAATACAACTCCTGCAGCACATGCTGCCAATACAGCATATACGGCACCTGCTGCACATACCGTCAATGCAGCAAATACAGGATATGGATACAGGCAGCCTGGTGAGACGAACAGGGTGAACATGAACCATATTCCCGAGGAACCCAAGAAGAAACCAAAGAAAAAGGGTGGATTCTTTAAGAAGTTCCTGATCTGTGCAGCTCTTGGTATAGTATTTGGCGTGTTCTTTGGTGCGGCAATCGTTGGAGTGAAGTTCATTGCAGATAAGGTTAATGTATCCTTTAGCTCCGATTTTAAGGTTGGTGATAATAAGGATGCGGAGGATACCGTAGATAAAATTATCGAGGATGCTGAAAGTGCCTTTGATGAGATGATTCCTGATAAGAAAGGGGATAAGGACAAGGATGCAGATATCGCACCCCCTTCAGAAGAGAAGAAGGTTAAGCCGTCAGAGAATGATGATATTTCTGATAAGCTGGTAACCGGTCCTCTTGATGTATCAGGAGTAGTTGAGAAGTGCATGCCTTCAATAGTTGCCATCACCAATAAGTACACTGAGACATATCAGTCAATCTGGGGTGAGCGCGGCGAGATTCAGAACGAGGCAAGTGGTTCGGGAATCATTGTAGGCCAGAACGAAGAGGAGCTTCTGATTGTAACTAACAGTCATGTAATTTCAGATGCGGATGAGCTTACAGTACAGTTTGTTGACGGAGAATCCTACGATGCAGAGATCAAGGGCTCGAATTCAAATGAAGACCTTGCTATCATTGCAGTAAAGCTCACAGATATGTCAGATGACACACTTGATGAAATCAGTATTGCGGAGCTTGGAGATTCGGATTCCCTTAAAGTAGGTGAGCCTGCTATCGCAATTGGAAACTCTCTCGGATACGGTCAGTCAGTAACAAGTGGTATCATCAGTGCTCTTAATCGTGACTTTGAATATGAGAATGGTTCCAAGAAGGTCATCCAGACAGATGCGGCAATCAATCCTGGCAACTCAGGTGGAGCGCTTCTTAATATAAAGGGTGAAGTAATCGGAATTAATGAGGCTAAGTATTCTTCGACATCAGTAGAGGGTGTTGGGTATGCAATCCCTATCTCGATTGCAAAGCCTATTATCGATAATCTTGTCACCAAGACAACCAGATCAAAGGTTGATGAGAAGGATGCAGCTTTCCTTGGAATTGGCGGCGTTGATGTAACTGACAGTGTGGCTTCAATGTACGGAATGCCTGTGGGTATATACATCAACCAGGTTACTGAGGGTTCAGCAGCTGAGTCGGCAGGACTCATAAAGGGTGATGTAATCACAACCTTCGATGGTGAGACGGTTTCTTCCATGGCGGAACTCAAGAAGACCATGGAGTATTATTCGGCAGGTACAGAGGTTGAGATTGAAGTCCAGCGTCTCGGAGAGGATGGATACGAAGAACTGACAATTCCTGTAATTCTCGGCAAGAGAGAAAGCTAATTACTGAATATTGTATTTTCAGTGGCCGTCACACTTTCGGGTGTGGCGGCTTTTTTGTTTGTGCACCACGGGGTTGAGAAAGAGTGGTTTAGGGTGCTGGAGAAGAGTGGTTTAGGGTGCTGGAGAAGAGTGGTTTAGGGTGGTGGAGAAGTGCGTTTTTGGGTGCTGGAAATGATTATTATGGCTTGGAGCAAAGAAATAACAAACGCCTATATGCCTGGGCCCGCGGGGATTCTTGGGAATGAGAAAAAGGGCGGAAATATAGGCTCGGAGGGGAATAATGCGTTGAGCCGATACTGAGATTAAGAGGATTGTATAGGCTCGTACCGATTATGGTATAGATAGCCAATACTGGAAGAACCTCTGGTATATTGGCTGTCATGGATAATTTCGGATGAGCCAATATTTGCTGAAAAAGTAATATTAAGTTGAGATATAGGCTCGAAAAGCATATGCAACCGGAGCCAATAACAGTAAGAAATTTGAAGTATAGGCTTGGAGCAAAATATGGAGGGAGCCTATACATCAGGATGAAACGGATAAAAATGATGTATTGGCGTAATCGTCTAAAAGAACGAGAGCCGATACTGGCAAAGTATAAGCATAAGAATCAGACATTCATGAAAAGCAACATGAGACATATGCATAGAAAAAGTGTGTTGGCAAAATCGACAGGCGTGTCTAAAATAGTAATCGAAACATATAAGCAAGGGGTAGAGGTGGAAAAATGATATTTGAAACAGAAAGACTTATTATTCGTCCCTGGGACGAGAGCGATGCAGAGAGTTTATATGAGTATGCAAAGGACCCGCAGGTGGGACCGATAGCAGGATGGCCAGTGCATACCAGTGTTGAAAACAGCAGAGATGTTATAAAATATGTGCTCTCGGCTGATGAGACATATGCTGTATGCCTGAAGGGCGACAACAGAGCAATTGGCAGTATTGGGCTGATTCCTCCTGCACAGTCCCACACAGAGGCGAAAGAGGATGAGATGGAAGTGGGATACTGGATTGGAGTTCCCTTCTGGGGCCAGGGACTTATTCCTGAAGCTGTGAAGAGAATTCAAGAGCATGCATTTGTGGACCTTGGATGCAGCGCTCTCTGGTGCGGATATTACGATGGCAACGAGAAGTCGAAGCGGGCACAGGAGAAGTGCGGCTTTATTTTTCACCACACAGAGGAAAATAAGCCCTGCGAACTCATGGGTGACGTGAGGACTGAGCACTTCACCCGCCTGACGCGTGAGGAGTGGGAAAAACTGGGAAACGGCAGTCGCGTGGTCCTGTATGTGCATGGCAAGGGCGGAAGTGCTGATGAGGCGGAGCACTACAGGGATCTGTTCCCGGGCTATGAGATTTACGGATTTGATTACAAGGCAGCGAATCCCTGGGAGGCCTATGATGAGTTTAAGGAAAAGGCTACTGAACTTAAGCAAAAGTACAGCGAGATTGTTCTGGTGGCAGGGAGCATCGGCGCTTATTTTTCATTGCATTCAGGGCTTGATCATTTCGTGAACAGAGCATTTTTGATCTCACCGGTCGTGAATCTCGAGAGGCTGATTATGGATATGATTGGCTGGGCTGGCACCACGGAAGAGGAACTAAAGAAACAGGGCATAATCAAGGTGGATTTTGGTGAGGACCTGTCCTGGGAGTATCTGACTTATGTAAGGGAGCATCCTGTTTTCTGGGAAGTTCCGACGAAGATTCTGTACGGAAGCGCCGACAATCTGCAGTCTATGGACACGATTAATGGATTTGCGGAAAAAAGTAAGGCCCGCGTGACTGTTATAGAGGGCGCAGAGCACTGGTTCCATACAGAGGAGCAGATGAAGTTTCTCGACGACTGGATTACTGAAAGGATGTGACCGAGTCCCGTCTCGCGCTCTTGAGAACAAAAAGGATCATCCAAAAGGATGGTCCTTTTTCGTTCTCGATGAGCACTTCAAATCGAGACGGGACGACCTGCCAGGTGCAGCTTCAGCTGCGCGTGGCGATACCTTGTTTGTCCCGTCTCGCGCTCTTGTAGAATTGCTAAGAAATGTTGAAATATCAATGTTTCTGAGTTTTTTATTCTGCAAATAAAAGGGTATAATTCGGTCAAATGAAAGATATATTAATATTGAAATAAATACATCTTCACATTACAATTAGTCACATAAAGTCACAATGTGGATAAATAGTCACAGAACATCACATCGAGCGATAAGTGCTATAACGCAGCGTTATTATAACGAAAGAATTGCGATGCAATTATTGAGTTTTGAATTGAGAAAATATTATTCACAAATGCTTAGTCATGGAGGGAGAGAACATGAAGAGAAAACTTGGTATTTTTCTTGCTGCTGTACTGACATTAACAAGCGTGATGCCGGTTATGGCGGCTGAACCAGTAACAGAAGAGGTGGTTTCTGAGATAATCGAAGCGGATGGAACTGCCATGGATGAGGTTTCTGTTCAGGATGAGTCAGAAAATGCATTCACAATCACTGTCGGAACAGAAACAAAGCAGTATCCTGCGGATAAGTTCATCGAGGTCATGGATGCGGCGACCAAGGCGGCAGATGCTGACACAGAGATCGAAGTCAGTTTATCTGCGGATATTGACACGAATAAGGCCCCGGTTGTTATCTGGGGAGGAAAGGTGGACCTCAATCTTGGAGGAAATACGCTGACTGCTGGTGGTGAATGTGTTTATGACAACAGGGATTGCGGGATTAAGGATTATAAAGAGTGGAGTTCGTATGCTGAGAATTGTAGGTCTGACTCTGCAATAATTGTTGCACCCAAGGCTGATTCTGACGCGGGCCTGAAAGTGATTGGAAATGGTGGTGTAATTCGGGTTGATGATAATAAGCGTAACTGTGTTGTGGGAATAACAGTTGCCCAAAATGGAATTCTTGACGTTGGAAGCGGAGTGACAATTGTAGCATCGGAAGGAATTGAGCTGGTTAATTCCAGTGTCACAGCCAGCTGCAGAATCGATGCCAGTAATGATTTGTATGGAGCATATGGAATATTAACTAGGGAAAATTGTAATGTGGAACTTACGAATGCCATAATTAATGTTGAAAGTACTTCGTCATATGCTTCTTATGGAATTGAGTTGTGGAAGGACAGCAATTTCACTATGAAGGGTGGAACTATTACAGTCAACACTAAGGGGACTGGAGTTGCGGTAATGAAGCATAGTGGATCTGGCAGGTTCATAATGGCAGGGGAGAAAAGCAATTCAACAGCCAAGGATGACATTAAGATTAAAGTCACAGCAGATAACAAAAGTGAAGAATCCTCTGGTGTATATGTGGATGAGTATACGGATGCCGATAATCCTGCTTATATTAAGAATACAAAGATTGAGGTGTCTTCAGATAATGGAGATTATGTAAGTGGAATCAGATTCGTAAATGGAGAGGGTTCTAGTGTGCTGATTGAAAACTGCGATGTGACCGTTAAGAGTGCATGGAAACCAGAAGCTGGTGAAAGCAGCCCTTACGAGGTGTCAGGTATAATGAACTTTGCATATCCTGAAGTTACTTCATTTGACTCACAGATACGAAATGTAGTTGTCAAGAGTGAGGGAAATGGACGTGTAGAGGGAGTACGTGGCTATAATGTTGATGGGGTGGACATTTCGGTAAGTTCAGGCGGACTGGAAGCAGATGAATGGGTATACGGAATACTTACCCAGGGTGAGAAGGATATCTCGGTTAAGAATGCAAAGATTCTTGCAAGGGCCGAGAATGGCTGCGGAGTTTATGGAATTTCTAACTGGAACACAGAGGCCAAGGTCACAATAGGAAGTAACTGTGAATTTGATGCAGATAGTGCCGATTCAGCTCGGGCCTTTGCCCACTTAAACTCTAAAAATCCAGACTATATGCCATATATTGCATCTGACGGAAAGTGGTTTGATAAGGACGGTAAACAGCTCTCCTTTGAGGAAGTAGCAGAGGCTAAATATGTGAGGACAACCAAGTCAAAGAAGACTGACCCGACACCTGCAAATACCAAGACTGCTCTTTCAAAGCTTAAATTCACTTGGAATGAGAGTAATCAGGGCAGTGCCAAGTCGCCCTACCTGACCTATGATGGGACGGAGAAAAAATTAGGCTTTAAGCTGGAAACCAGTGGTGGAACAGCCCTTGCGGAGGATACTGATTATACCGTGACCTACACCCATTCAAAGAAGGATTTCACGAAGCCTGGAGTGGTAACTGTTAAGATTAAGGCTGCGGAGGGCAGCGAACTATACAAGGGTACACTTACTAAGAAGTATTCTATCAAGTCTGCAAAGCTTGCTGATATTATTGATGATCCAAATAAGAGCGATGATGATGGTAACTTATTATCAGTAGAGGTTAACGAGGGTTCACCGGTTACATATGACCCTAAGGGCGCAAGACCTTCAGTTAAGCTGATATATGATGGAAAAGTTCTGGAAGCAGGCAAGGATTATAAGGTGGTTAAGTACCTTAGAAATAAGTCTGCTGCAGAGGCTACTGCCACAAATCCACCTATGGTTCAGATTCTTGGAAAGGGCAATTTCACAGGAACGGTGAAGATTGCATTTACCATTGAACCAAAGTATGTCGATACGGAGCTTCTTGATATCACGGTTAAGGATATCCTTAGTGACTGGCATCCCGGAAAGTTCAAGTCAAAGCCTGTGATTAAGGATGGCAAGAAGAAGCTTAAGGAAGGCAGAGATTACAAGGTAAAGTACTCGCTCTCTTCCAATATGATTGAAGAAATACCGGAGGATGGTAAGGTTGATGAAGGAAAGGAAGTTTTTGTCGAGATTTCAGGTATCGGAAATTACCAGTCATCAACTGTGGTTTCATACTTCGTCAGATATGCAATGCTAAATAAGTGCTCGGCAAAAGTTAAGGAGGGCGTGCATCTTCCTGCTTCGGCGGATGACATCACTCCCGAAATGCTCACAGTCATCAAGGATAAGGCCTCTAAGATGGAACTGGTACCGGATACTGATTATCTGATTACGGGCGCTCAGTACATCACAGGCAAGACAGATTATCTCAAGGTGACTATTGTTGGTGGAACTAACAACCTGTATGGTGGGGAGAAGACACTGAAAATTAAACTTATCAAGAAATAGAATATGGGGGCTGTTGCATTCTCGTGCGACAGCCCATTTTACTGTTGTATTATACAATTAAATGATTAATATAAAGAATTCAAGATCACCCCTGAGCTTTAGCTCTGGGGTG
>DCHL01000081.1:0-11417 GCA_002317595.1 Lachnospiraceae bacterium UBA1753
GTTCGGCCTACTGCAAATGAAGGAATGACAAGGTTGCCACCCCTGTCAAAGGTCTCCTGTATGATGGCTGCAAGGTCGCGGACATAATCAGGACGCTCCTTTGAATGAAGACGGTCGCCATAGGTTGATTCCATAAGGACATAGTCTGCGTCATCTATCGTGCCGGGATCGCGTATGAGCGGCTGGTTGATATTGCCAATGTCGCCTGAGAAGACGATTTTCTTAGATACAGTATCTGACTCACCGTCACCGTCGGCATCAATAAAGCGTCCATCTGAAGCTCTGCGGCTCTTTTCCTGAATCCACACCTCAATGGCAGCGGAACCCAGCAGGTGCCCAACGTCAGTAAAGCGGATGTCAATGCCCTCGAGTTCGTCATCAGAAGAGCAGAGGTTGATTCTTGAACCATAGGGGACGGGTACCAGCTTGCGGATGGCACTGTCAGCATCCTCCATTGTGTAGAGTGCCTCATACTCCTGAATCTTGGCTGAACGCTTTGCCTTACGGCTTCTCCACTCAGCCTCGAAGCTCTGGATATGCGCAGAGTCGCGGAGCATTATGCTCACCAGGTCGCAGGTTGCTGTAGTGGCAAAAATCTGGCCGGTAAAGCCTCGCTGTACGAGAAGCGGAAGAAGACCGGAGTGGTCAATGTGGGCGTGGGTAAGAAGAACGTAGTCGATATCTGCTGCGTTCACAGGAAGCGGCGCATTCTCGAATACATCAGCACCCTGCTCCATGCCGTAATCTACCAGGATATTTTTTCCACAGGCAGATAGAAAATGACAGCTGCCGGTAACCTCGTGGTCTGCACCGATAAACATTAATCGCACAAAAATCCCTCCTTTGTAGAAGGCAGGAAAGCCTTCTTAATACGATGAAAATTAGAATGAAAGATGAAAAAATAAACCCCGGTGTACAGTCGTAACACCGGGGATATGATTCGATAATTCTCGCTGCTGCGAATCTGATTAATTACCTGAATTATTTCTGATTAGTACAAAACCTTTTAGTACACAACCTTGTCGCGGCCGCTCTCCTTACCAAGGTAAAGCTTCTCGTCAGCAGCCTTGATAGTAGTCTCGATATCAGCGCTGGGAGAGAACTCCTCGAGACCGAAGGTCATTGTGATGCGAATCTCAATGCCGTTGAATTCAAATCTTGTATGCTTGATTGTGTGACGCAGGTCATTGAGGAAGATGAATACGTTGTCTGAATTCTTCTCTGTAAATGCGAAGAGGAATTCCTCGCCGCCCCATCTGCAGACCTCGCCTTTTCCCTCGATGTAGCGAGAGAAGATGTCGGAGATTGTCTTAAGGATGTAATCACCACAGTCGTGACCGTACTGATCATTTACCTTCTTGAAGAAGTCGATATCACCGATTGCAATCGAGAGACCGCTGATACCTGCAAGATATTCCTTCTGCATATCGTCAAGGACATCGCCCATTCCACGGCGGTTCATGACATTTGTAAGAGGATCAAGTGAAGCCATCTTCTTGAGCTGACGGTTGTATACGTAAATCTTGTGTTCAGCCTCTGTGAACTTCATACAGAAGTAGAGAGAGATGAATGCAAGATAGATTGCAGAGAATACAATAGTGAACTCCGAAACCATAATAATGATGGAATTGCTAAGCTCCGCTATGCCGCTTGAGAACTCAAGGATAACGCTGAGCATCACGACATATAGAAGGATACATACCGTCCACATTATCTTGGTTGAGATATCGTATTTGATACTTGCGAAGATAAGCGGGATACCGAGAAGCAGCATAGTCGTCACTGGCGAAACTCCACCGATTGATACTGCAATCAGAGTAATTACGATAATCTGCGCTACAACTAAGAAGGCAGTGGCTGAATCCTGACTGATTGAGTAGCTGATAATGAGAAAGGTCAGCATTGTGATAAAACCAATCATGCATACAACTGCGGGTATGAGATGTAAGCCAACCAGCATGATAACAGCAAGGACTATACAGTATGAAAGTATCGTCAGTGCAAGGCCTCTAAGCAGGAGTGTGAGGTCGCGGGACTCGTTGTCATGCGCTGTGCCAGCAGGTGCTTTGCAAAGTACTTCTTTAATTTTATGTGTCATGTTACTCATAATATTTCTTCCAATAATAAGATTAGTAGTGTGTTCGAAAAACTACACAGAATCATTCTATCATATCTTTTGTGAAAAAGACACATATTTGTGATGATATTTCGTAGTATTTTAGTGAGAAAAAATATACTCTCTTGAAAAAAATATGTACCCATTATAATGAAAAAGTGCTAAAATGTTTTGAAAATGCAGATAGCAGGTTGAAAAGACATTATTGTTATCGGAATGGAGGAAAAGATGAGTAAGAACATCGATTGGAGTAACCTCGGATTTGGTTACATCAAAACAGATTATCGTTACGTATCAAAGTACAAGGACGGCAAGTGGGACGATGGCGCTATCGTCGAGGATGATCAGATTACACTTTCTGAGTGTGCATGTGTATTCCAGTACTGCCAGGCTTGCTTTGAAGGCTTGAAGGCATATACAACAGCGGATGGCAAGATCGTCTGCTTCAGACCTGACATGAACGCACAGAGAATGGCAGATTCAGCAAAGAGACTGGTAATGCCTGAGTTCCCTATTGATAAGTTTGTTGACGCTGTACATAGAGTTGTTGAAGCGAACAAGGAATTCGTTCCTCCTTACGGAACTGGCGCAAGCCTTTACCTTCGTCCCTTCATGATTGGTACTAACCCCGTTATCGGAGTTAAGCCCGCTGATGAGTTCGAGTTCAGAATTTTCTGTACTCCCGTTGGCCCTTACTTCAAGGGCGGCGCTAAGCCCATCACAATCAAGGTTTCTGATTTTGACCGTGCGGCACCGAACGGAACTGGTAACATCAAGGCTGGTCTTAACTACGCAATGAGCCTTTATCCTATCACAGTTGCTCATGAAGAAGGCTTTGCTGAGAATATGTATCTGGATGCAGGCACAAGAACAAAGGTTGAGGAGACTGGCGGAGCCAACTTCATCTTCGTTACTAAGGATGGCACACTTGTTACACCCAAGTCAGACAGTATCCTTCCTTCAATCACACGTCGTTCTATCTGTGAGGTTGCTGAGAAGTATTGTGGCATGAAGGTTGAGCACAGGGAGGTTCTCTTCTCTGAGGTTAAGGATTTTGCAGAGTGCGGTCTTTGCGGTACAGCTGCTGTTATCTCACCTGTTGGTAAGATTTATGATCATGGCACAGAAATCTGCTTCCCTGCTGGAATGGAAGAGATGGGACCCTACACCAAGAAGATTTACGATACACTTACTGGAATTCAGAAGTGCGAGATCGAAGGACCTGAAGGTTGGGTACATGTAATCGAATAAAATTTGAGGCAAATGGGCCCGATTCCCCCGATGAAGGGGAATCGGGTCTATCTTTGTGATTAGGCACAGGAAAATACAGTTCGGTATTCTTGTGAAAACAGCGTGGAATATGCTATAATATATCAATTTATGTAATGATTCATTGAAAGACGATTTTAGTTGGGAGCGTGACACTATGAAAGCTTTTTTAATCCTTGAGGATGGAACGGTCTTTGAAGGTCAGCATATCGGAGCTGACAGGACTATAATCAGCGAAATAGTTTTTAATACATCGATGGCGGGATATCTCGAAGTGCTGACTGACCCTTCATATGCAGGACAGGCAGTGTGTATGACATATCCGCTTATTGGAAATTATGGAATCTGCAAGGCAGATATGGAGTCAGGTAAGCCCTGGCCCGATGGCTTTATCGTGAGGGAACTGTCAAGAATTCCCTCTAACTTCAGATGCGATGGAACAATCCAGGAGTTCCTCGAGGAGAACAATGTACCTGGCATCGCAGGAATAGACACAAGAGCCCTGACCAAGATTCTCCGCGAGAAGGGAACCATGAATGGAATGATTACAACAGATGAGAATTACAATCTCGAAGCAATCATTCCCGAGCTTAAGAAGTACACAACAGGCAAGGTGGTCGAGAAGGTTACTTGTGCTGAGAAATATACAATTGAAGGGGCTAAGAATCTGTCTGACAACGGACCGATTTCAGGAAGCGCCATGTTTAATAGGGAAGCCTATGAGAGTGGCGTGGTTGAGAAGAGACCTTCCAATGTGCGCACTCTGAACGGAGCAGGCCTCAAGGTTGCGCTTCTTGACCTTGGTGCGAAGAAAAATATCGCAGCGAGCCTTGCCGCAAGAGGCTGCGAGGTGACTGTCTATCCTGCACTTACCTCCGCTGAGGAGATTCTCGCCGGCAAACCCGACGGAATCATGCTTTCAAACGGCCCTGGAGACCCGAAGGAATGCACTTCAATCATTGAGGAGATTAAGAAACTGTACGCGTCAGATACGACAATTTTTGCCATCTGTCTCGGACACCAGCTCATGGCACTTGCCAACAACGCGGACACCCACAAGATGAAATACGGCCACAGAGGTGGCAACCACCCCGTGAAGGACCTCTCAACCGGCAAGGTTTATATCTCATCACAGAACCACGGATATGTGGTTGACCCCGACACGATGCCCGCTGGCATTGCGGAGCCTGCGTTTGAGAATGTCAATGACAAGACCAACGAAGGACTTAAGTACCTTGGAAAAAATATTTTTACAGTGCAGTTCCATCCGGAGGCCTGCCCAGGTCCACAGGATTCGAGCTACCTGTTTGACAGATTTATCGATATGATGAAGGGAGGAAACGCAGATGCCTAAGGACAGCAGTATCAAAAAAGTACTTGTAATCGGTTCCGGTCCCATTGTCATCGGTCAGGCTGCAGAGTTTGACTACGCAGGAACACAGGCCTGCAGGTCACTCAAAGAGGAAGGAATAGAGGTAGTTCTGGTTAACTCAAACCCGGCTACCATCATGACAGACAGAGATATCGCAGATAAGGTCTACATCGAGCCCCTTTCTGCCAAGGTTCTCGAGCAGATTATTGAGAAGGAGCGCCCCGACAGTGTGCTTCCCACCCTTGGTGGACAGGCCGGACTTAACCTTGGTATGGAGCTTGAGGAGAATGGTACGCTGAAAAAATATGGCGTCAAGCTCCTTGGAACCACAGCTGCAACCATCAAGAAGGCCGAGGACAGACTCGAGTTCAAGGAGACAATGGAGAAGATTGGTGAGCCCTGTGCTCCCTCGCTCGTTGTTGAGAACGTGGAGGACGGTGTTGCCTTTGCAAAGAAAATTGGATATCCCGTAGTTTTACGACCTGCCTACACCCTGGGCGGTTCAGGCGGTGGTATTGCACATAATCAGGAAGAGATAGAGGAGATTCTTGCAAACGGACTCAGACTTTCGCGTGTTGGACAGGTTCTTGTAGAGCGCTGTATCGCAGGCTGGAAGGAGATTGAGTACGAGGTTATGCGAGACAGTGCAGGCAACTGCATCACAGTCTGTAACATGGAGAACATCGACCCCGTCGGCGTTCACACAGGAGACTCAATCGTAGTAGCACCATCACAGACTCTCTCTGACAAGGAATATCAGATGCTCAGGTCATCTGCACTCAACATCATCGATGAGCTGCAGATTACCGGTGGATGTAACGTGCAGTACGCACTTCACCCCACATCCTTTGAGTACTGCGTAATCGAGGTTAACCCCCGAGTGTCAAGATCATCGGCACTTGCATCCAAGGCGACAGGATATCCCATCGCCAAGGTATCAGCCAAGATTGCCCTGGGCTATACCCTCGATGAGATTCAGAATGCAATTACAAAGAAGACCTACGCATCCTTCGAGCCCACGCTCGATTACTGCGTAGTCAAGATACCAAGGCTTCCCTTTGATAAGTTCATCACAGCGAAGAGAACCCTTACTACACAGATGAAGGCTACCGGTGAGGTAATGAGTATCTGTGATAACTTCGAGGGTGCGCTGATGAAGGCAATCAGGTCCCTTGAGCAGCATGTTGACTGCCTGAGAAGCTATGATTTCTCAGATATGAGCAGGGAAGACCTCATCGACAGACTTAAGATTGTTGATGACCAGAGAATCTACATCATTGCAGAGGCAATCAGGAAGGGTATCGATTACGATACAATCCATGAGATCACGATGGTTGACCACTGGTTCATCGACAAGATTGCAATCCTCGTGGAGATGGAAGAGCGTCTTGAGAAGGAAGAACTCACCTATGAGCTTCTGAAAGAGGCTAAGAGGATTGAGTTCCCTGACAATGTAATTGCAAGACTCTCAGGCAAGAGCGAGCAGGAGGTCAAGGACCTTCGATACTCAAAGGGAATCAACGCTGCATTCAAGATGGTTGATACCTGTGCTGCTGAGTTTGCAGCCATGACACCATATTTTTACTCCGTATTCGGATCTCAGGATGAGAGCGGCGAGCTCCCTCCTACAGGCAAAAAGAAGAAGGTTCTCGTTCTTGGTTCAGGTCCTATCAGAATCGGACAGGGTATCGAGTTTGACTACTGCTCAGTGCATGCGACCTGGGCATTTGCCAAGGCGGGCTATGAGACAATCATCGTAAACAACAACCCTGAGACGGTATCAACAGACTTTGATATCGCAGACAAGCTCTACTTTGAGCCGCTGACACCAGAGGATGTTGAGAATATCGTAAATATCGAGAAGCCTGACGGCGCAGTTGTGCAGTTCGGTGGACAGACTGCCATCAAGCTGACAGAGCACCTGATGAAGATGGGCGTGCCCATTCTTGGAACCAAGGCTGAGGACGTAGATGCTGCAGAGGACAGAGAACTCTTTGACCAGATTCTGCAGCAGACAGAGATTCCAAGGGCAGCGGGCGGAACAGTATTCACAGCCGAGGAGGCGAAGGAGGTTGCAAACAGACTCGGATACCCCGTGCTTGTTCGTCCTTCCTACGTGCTTGGCGGTCAGGGCATGAGAATTGCCGAGAACGATGCTGAAATTGTTGAATTCATCGATATCATCAACCGCATTGCCCAGGACCATCCTATCCTGGTAGACAAGTATCTTCAGGGCAAGGAGATTGAGGTTGACGCAGTGTGCGATGGAACAGATATCCTCATTCCTGGAATCATGGAGCATATCGAGAGAACCGGTGTCCATTCCGGAGATTCAATCTCGGTATATCCTGCAATGACAATCTCGCAGACGGTTAAGGATACAATCGCCGAGTATACAAGAAGACTTGCAAAGGCTCTTCACGTCGTTGGACTCATCAATATCCAGTTCATCGCAGTTGGCGAAGAGGTTTACGTCATCGAGGTTAACCCCCGTTCTTCAAGAACGGTTCCTTACATCAGTAAGGTTACGGGAATTCCCATTGTTGACCTTGCAACAGAGGTCATCATCGGAAAGACCATAAGAGACCTTGGATATGAGCCCGGACTTCAGAAGGAAGCAGACTACGTGGCTGTGAAGATGCCCGTATTCTCCTTTGAAAAAATATATGGAGCAGAGATTTCGTTAGGACCTGAGATGAAGTCGACAGGAGAGTGTCTTGGAATTGCAGCAACCTTTGACGAGGCCCTCTACAAGGCATTCCTGGGAGCTGGAATCGAGCTTCCAAAGTTCAAGCAGGTTATCCTCACTGTCAAGGATTCAGACAAGGGAGAGATAATCGAAGTGGGACGAAGGTTTGAGGCACTTGGATACAAGGTATATGCCACAAGATCTACAGCGAAGGTTCTTCGCGACAACGGCGTGAAGGCACTCAAGGTTAACAAGATAAACCAGGAGTCGCCCACCGTAATGGACCTTATCCTCGGTCACAAGATTGACCTTGTTGTAGATACACCTACACAGGGACGAGATAAGTCGAGGGATGGTTTCCTTATCCGAAGGGTGTCAATTGAGACAGGCATTAACTGTCTGACCTCGCTTGATACCGTGAATGCACTTCTCACAAGTATGGAGTCTGTGCATGATAAGCTTACATTAATAGATATAGCATCTGTTAAACCAAGGTCTTAAAAATGAAGAATTAATTTCAAAGCAGAGCTGCATTGACTCGGGAACTACGCAGTGATTCCCGAGTCTGAATCGGGGGATACATGGAGCAACTCAAAGAGTTTTACGAAAAAAACAGAAGAGCTGTGATATTTCTAATCACATTTCTGTGGGTTTGCATCGTACTTGTCGTGGTACATGTGATTGCGTTCACCAGAATGTCAAGAATAGAAATCATGAGAGATATGGAGTCAGACGCGAAGGTGGGGGCCAGAATTGCATCTGAGACTCTGACCAACTATTCCGTGCTGAGTTCTCAGGCTGCAAAGGAACTATCGCAGATCAATGAGCTTCCCAGTGATGAGATGTATGAGGTCATGGGCAACTACACGGATGCTTCGCAGTTTGATAATGCATATTTTGTCACAGTGGATGGTCATATGTACCGCGTTACATCGCGCCGTTCTGGACAGGAGATTCCGCTTCTCGACACAGCATGGAGTGAAATCCGTGAAAGGGATGTCGACGGTAAAACCAATTTTGTGGCAGGCCTTGTTTCTGATACACCTGAGGACATAGCTGTGGTGACACCGGTTGTGAAGCAGGATAAGACAATCGGATATTTTGCCGGTTCTTTTAACCTGACTGACAAGGTGTTCCATACTATCGAAAATTACATCGAGATAGAGGGCGATCTAATTCTTGTGGATAATCGAGGCTATGTCATTGTGCAGGATTCGTTTGGCAACAATGACGGACTGTTTGATGATATTATCAATCTCCGCACCTATATGGACGGGCTGGAACTGGATGACAAAGCCTGGATTTTCATGGATAAGGTTTTCTCAACCAAGGAAATCGGATGCATGGGCTTCATGGTTGACCACAGAGAGTATGCAGGTGCCTATGCGCATCTTGATATCATGGACAACTGGACGTTCATAAATATCATGCCTACTGCGAACTTTATGAGGGAGCTGGTATCTCAGAGACAGGATGAGATGGCCCTGATATTTTTTAACATAATACTGTTGTTCGTGGTGACAATTGGAATGTTCATCCAGACGGGAATTCGCGAGAAATATCTCATGAAGATTGCCTTTGAAGACACGATTACAGGCGCCTGGACGAAGGCATATTTCCGTATCGAGGGCGAGAAGCTGCTTCACAAGGAAAAAAATATTCGATATGCGGTTGCGACAGTGGATATCGTCGGCTTCAGATACGTTAATGAGCTCTTCGGCCATGAGCGTGGTAATGAAATTCTCAGGGTGATGGCGACTCAGCTCCAGCATTACCTTGGAAATAAGGAGCTCCTTTCGAGAAACACAGCGGATAACTTTGAGCTGATCATTGCAGATACAGGAAGCTTCGAGCCGAGACTTGGACTTATTTCTGATGAACTCAACGAGTTTGCCAAGGGAATTGATGTGTCAATCCCGCTGAAGATAAGGGCAGGTCTTGTGAAGGTAAAGAAAAATTCTGACAATGACCTCAGATGGTATATAGACAGAGCCAATGCGGCTCGTAAACTAGTAAATGTTGATTCAGGCAAGCTTGTGGAAGAGTACAATGGTTCTGTCCGCGATGACATCAGGCGCCGTGAGGAAATTGAATCCACTATGGAAAGTGCGATGCAGCACGAGGAGTTCAAGGTCTTCCTCCAGCCGAAATTTGATGTGTTCACGGGCGAGATTGCTGGCGCTGAGGCTCTTGTAAGATGGATTAAGATTGACGGAAGCTTCGTCTACCCCGATCAGTTCATTCCTGTATTTGAGGAGAACGGTTTCGTCAAGAAGCTTGATTTTTACATGCTCGAGAAGGTGTGCGGTCTCCTTGAAGGGCTTGATGGGGAAAAATATAAGAGAGTACCTGTGTCTGTTAACCAGAGCCGTGTGCTCCTTATGGACCCTGAGTATGTTGACAAGGTAAGGGAGATTTTTGAGAGACACAACCTTCCTAAGGGACTTGTGGAACTTGAGCTTACTGAGACAGCATTCTTCGATGACCAGCGCAAGATTATTGACATTCTCAATGAACTGCGCGACATGGGTATCGTGATTGATATCGATGATTTCGGTTCAGGATACTCATCTCTCAACATGCTTAAGAATATCTCCTTTGATATTCTTAAAATTGACAGGGAATTCTTCGGTGACTGTGGTTCACAGACTGCAAGGATTATCCTCGAGAAGGTGGTTGAGCTTGCAAAATCCCTTGATGCTGAGTGTATCTGTGAGGGTGTTGAGACACAGGAGCAGGAGCAGATGCTTAGGGACATGGGATGCCGCCTGGCACAGGGATATTATTACTCAAAGCCCATTGCAGCAGAAGAGTTCATTAAGAAGTATCTTCTCAGGGATGTCGTTGACGTAGAGGCTGTTGAGGTTGAAGGCAATATTTAGAACTGCTGAGGTTGAGAGGAATAGTTAGAACTGTTGAAATTGAAAGCAATAGTTAGAACTGTTGAAATTGAAAGCAATATTATTATATGAATAAGAGAAACTACCAGCGAGAGCTGGATGTGATAGTGAGTGGGCTTTGCGTGGCTCGGGTGCCTGTTTCTGAAGAGACTGATGAGAGTTCTGGGGTGGCTCGTGTGCCTGCTGAAGGAACTGATGGTAGTCCTGGCACGTCTGAGAGTATTTTGCTCCGCCCAAGACTTTTACTCCACAGCTGCTGCGCACCCTGCAGCAGTTACTGCATAGAGTATCTGTCACATTATTTTGAGATAACACTTCTATATTATAATCCGAACATCTCACCCTCTGAGGAGTACGACAAGAGGGTTGCTGAACTCATCAGGCTTTGTAAGGAGATGGAGGAGCGCGGCGGACTTGGCAGTCCTGTCCATGTGCTGGAGGGGCGGTATGAGCCTGAGGTCTTTGAAGATATGGCCACAGGACTTGAGAACTTGCCCGAGGGCGGAGGAAGATGTTATAAATGCTATGAACTTCGGATGAGAGAGGCTGCAAGGGAAGCCGCGGATGGAAAGTTTGATTTTTTCACCACGACATTATCCATATCCCCGCTTAAGAATGCTGACTGGATCAACGAGATTGGCGAGAGGCTTGCGGAGGAGTTCGGTGTACCACATCTCCCTTCTGATTTCAAGAAAAAGGGTGGATATCAGCGCTCGGTAGCGCTGTCAAAGGAGTACGATCTCTACAGGCAGAACTTCTGCGGCTGCCGGTTCTCCAGGGAAGCAGCAAAAGCCTGAGAGATTTCAGCCTGGTTGCGTAGTTGCTTCACCGTATTGCAACTTTAGTGTGAAAGGTCGCTTTAGTGTGAAAGGCCTGCTTGGCGGGCGTGAAAGGCAACGGAAAAAGAAAAAGTAAGTTGATTTGTTGCCTGGCTGGTGCATCTAGGAAACTTACAAGGGTGTAGAGGCAACGAAAAAAGAAAAAGTAAGTTTGAGCGTTGCCTTGCCAGCGCATCCAGGAAACTTACAGGGGTGTAGAGGCAACGGAAAAAGAGAAAGTAAGTTGATTTGT
>DCHL01000081.1:11525-14245 GCA_002317595.1 Lachnospiraceae bacterium UBA1753
GCCTGGCTGGTGCATCTAGGAAACTAAAGAGAATGTAGAGGTAGCAATAGGGTGTAGAGGCAGCTTTAGGGTGTGAAGCTAGCTATAGTGCGATAGGCAACGTAAACAAAGATACTGAATATTGAGAAGAAATATATAGAAAGTGGGATATTATGAAAACATTACTTCAGGAACTGACTGTGGAAGTCAGCGCAGCTTTTGAGAAGGCCGGTTACAAGGCAGAGCTTGGCAGGGTTAATCCTTCCAACAGACCTGACCTGTGCGAGTACCAGTGCAATGGTGCTATGGCAGGTGCGAAGGAGTATCACAAGGCTCCTATCATGATTGCAAACGATGTGGCAGGATTCCTTGCAGAATCTGAGATTTTTTCAGAGGTGACAGCTGTTCCCCCTGGATTCCTCAATATGAAGATTAAGCCTGAGTTCGTATCAGACTATCTCAAGAAGGCTGCTGATAGCGAGAGATACGGTGTTGAAGCGCCAGAGAAGCCTTCGACAATCATTATCGACTACGGCGGACCGAACGTGGCAAAGCCCCTTCATGTAGGACATCTCCGTTCGGCAATCATCGGCGAGTCTGTAAAGAGAATCTGTAAGTACATGGGCCATAACGCAATCGGTGATATACATCTTGGTGACTGGGGACTTCAGATGGGTCTCATCATCCATGAACTCTCAGTGAGAAAACCTGAGCTGTGTTATTTTGACCCCGCATTTGATGGAGAGTATCCTGAGGAAGCTCCCTTCACAATATCTGAACTTGAGGAGATTTATCCTGCAGCCTCTGCGAAGTCTAAGGAGGATGAGGCATACAAGGCAGCTGCCATGGATGCGACCTACAGACTTCAGCACGGTGACAAGGGATGTCTTGCACTGTGGAAGCATATCATGAATGTTTCAGTTGCTGACCTTAAGAGGAACTACAGCAACCTCAATGTTGATTTCGAACTCTGGAAGGGTGAGTCAGATGCTGATCCTTATATCCCTGCAATGGTTGAGCGCCTCAAGTCAGAGGGATTCGTCTATGAGAGCGAAGGTGCTCTTGTTGTTGATGTCAAGGAAGAGACTGACCAGAAGGAGATTCCACCATGCATGATTCTTAAGTCAGATGGAGCATCCCTCTATACAACAACTGACCTGGCAACTCTTGTTCAGCGTCAGGAAGACTACGCTCCAGACAGGGTGATTTACGTAGTAGATAAGCGTCAGGAACTTCACTTTGACCAGGTGTTCAGAGCAGCGAAGAAGACAGGAATTGTTCCTGTTGAGACAGACCTTAAGTTCATCGGTTTTGGTACTATGAACGGTAAGGATGGCAAACCCTTCAAGACACGTGAGGGTGGTGTCATGAGACTTGAGTATCTCATCTCTGATATCAACGAGAAGATGTATGAGAAGATGCGTGAGAACCGTAGCGAGACTCCTGAGGATGAGGCAAGACAGACTGCCAAGACTGTTGGACTTGCTGCTATCAAGTATGGCGACCTCTCTAACCAGGCAACAAAGGATTATATTTTTGACCCAGAGAGATTTACCTCCTTCGAGGGAGACACTGGTCCGTACATCCTCTACACAATCGTTCGAATCAAGTCAATCCTCGCAAAGTATGCTGAGGTTGGCAGTCTTGAAGGTCTCAGTGTGCAGCCTGCATCCAACGACCTTGAGAAGGAACTCCAGAAGATGCTCGCTGGCTTCAACGCTATGATGAGCGGTGCCTACGATGAGCTTGCTCCTCACAGAATCTGTGCGTACATCTACGACACAGCGAATGCCTTCAACCGTTTCTACCACGAGACCAGAATCCTCACCGAGGAGAACGAGGAAGTGAAGAAGGGATGGATTGCGCTCCTTCAGTACACCAGGGATGTGCTAGAGGTATGTATCGATATCCTCGGCTTCTCAGCTCCTGACAGGATGTAAGATTTAGATTAATATTCCATGATTAATATGCCATGGGCGAGATGCTCATGGCATGTTTTGAGTTTGGAGGTTCTTCCTGCTGAGCGCGAGTGTGGTGGAAAAAGGAAGGACAATAAGAAATTTACACCGCGCGCTTGGAAGAAATTAGTTTCTTAGGGCTACCGGAGTTCGAATGTGGTGGAAAAAGGAAGGATTATAGGAAAATTACACCGCGCGCTTGGAAGAAATTAGTTTCTTAGGGCTACGGGAGTTCGAATGTGGTGGAAAAAGGAAGGATTTCAAGAAATTTACACCGTGCGTTTGGAAGAAATTAGTTTCTCAGGACTGCGGGAGCGCGAGTGTGGTGGAAAAAGGAAGGATTTCAAGAAATTTACACCGTGTTTAAGGAGAGTGCGAGCCTAGGAAATTGCCAGTACGGTGGAATATTAGAAATCTTAGGAAATTTCACACCACACGCAGCCAAAGAACTGAAGGCTGAATGGTGTAAAAGTGTCAGGAAACAAGAATATTCCACCCATATCAGCCGAGCCATAGAAGAGTGATGGTGGAATGAAAACGGATATTTGAAATATTCCACCAATATTCGAGGCGCGATATTGAGAGAAGTGGTGGAAAAAAGAAGGATTATAAGGATTTTACACCAGAAATCAAATTCGAGTGCGATAATGCAGGTGAAGAGTGGGTGTAAAATGATGAAAAATAGCACATATTCCACACTGTAGCGCGAAAACCTTCAGAGTAGCGAAACCATACTCCCAATAAATAAGCACCTCGAAAATGCGCAGAGCAGGGAAACCATAC
>DCHL01000081.1:14329-14958 GCA_002317595.1 Lachnospiraceae bacterium UBA1753
ATACGCCACCAAAAACAGCTTGATAAAATTTCTTAATAGGAGAGAAGCATGCAATACAAGATAGCGACAAATGAAGACATAGAAGTCCTGATGGAGATCAGGCTCGAAATGCTAAGGCAGGTGAATAATATGTCTGAGGCGGATGAGTTCCCTGGGAAACTGGTTTCTGAGAGCAGGAGATATTTTCTTGAGGGCGACCAGACAACCGTGCTGGCATTTGATGGTGAAAGGGCAGTGGGTTGCGCAAGTATTTCATATATAGAAGTGATGCCCACATTCTCACATCCGACAGGCAGGAGGGCGCATCTCATGAATGTCTACACGAACCGAGACTACCGCAGGCAGGGGGTGTCAAGGCATATGGTGACTATGCTGATCGATGAGGCGAGGCAGAAGAAGGTGACAGAGATCAGTCTGGATGCCACTGAAATGGGAAGGCCGCTCTATGAGGCGATGGGCTTTAAGGCGTCAGCGGAATGCATGACAATGGAATTGGGAAATTAGTTGGGGGATTAGCCGGATAACAGCTTGAATTTGCATTTTGTTTGAATTGTATACACAAAATGAACACATTTTTCAAATAAACTTTCAAAAGATTATTACGGAACAAATAGGTATTCACTGATGAA
>DCHL01000183.1:0-365 GCA_002317595.1 Lachnospiraceae bacterium UBA1753
TGCAACGAGAAGTATTGGTTTCTGACTTCCCCGTTGCATTCGCGGTGCAACCGAAGAATATAATGCAACCGAAGAATATAATGCAACGTAAGAATATAATTCAACGTAAGAATATAATGCAACGAGAAGAGCAACTTAAATCAAAGCAGTACAAAGCAGTACAAAGCAGGGCCGCCGCATGAAAATGCGACGGCCCTGTTTAACGACTTAATTAATTCTTAGAAAGCAAGCTTCTTAGCGAAATATGCCTCGAGGTCCTCAATCTTGATTCTCTCCTGCTCCATTGTGTCACGGTCACGAACTGTAACAGCACCATCTGTCTCAGAATCGAAATCGTAGGTTACACAGAAAGGAGTTCCAATCTC
>DCHL01000183.1:396-6484 GCA_002317595.1 Lachnospiraceae bacterium UBA1753
TCCTGACGGCGGTATCTCTTACCGATGTTTCCTCTGTCATCAAACTCGCAGTTCCATCTCTTAGAAAGAGCCTCAAATACCTTGTCAGCAGGCTCAGAGAGCTTCTTTGAAAGGGGAAGCACACCAATCTTGACAGGTGCAAGTGCGGGATGGAAATGAAGCACTGTACGCATATCAGGCTTCTCCTCTGTTCCGATATTCTCCTCATCGTATGCTGCGCAGAGGAATGCAAGAACTACTCTGTCAGCTCCAAGCGAAGGCTCGATTACGTAAGGAATGTACTTCTCGTTAGTCTCATCATCAAAGTATGACATATCCTGGCTTGAAACATCCTGATGCTGGGTAAGGTCATAATTAGTACGGCTTGCAATACCCCAAAGCTCACCCCATCCGAAGGGGAAGAGGAACTCGATATCTGTTGTTGCTGTTGAGTAGAATGAAAGCTCCTCAGGATCATGGTCGCGGAGTCTCATCTCATCTTCCTTCATGCCAAGCGCAAGAAGCCAGTCACGACAGAACCCTCTCCAGTACTCAAACCACTCATCATGTGTGCCGGGCTTGCAGAAGAACTCAAGCTCCATCTGCTCAAACTCACGTGTTCTGAATGTAAAGTTACCAGGAGTAATCTCATTTCTGAATGACTTACCAATCTGTCCAATACCGAAAGGCACTTTCTTTCTGGATGTTCTCTGAACATTCTTGAAGTTAACAAAAATACCCTGTGCGGTCTCAGGACGGAGGTAAACAACAGCCTTAGCATCCTCTGTTACACCCTGGAAGGTCTTGAACATGAGGTTAAACTGTCTGATATCAGTAAAGTTATGCTTTCCACAGGTAGGACACTTGATTTCATTGCTCTCAATGAAGCCTTCCATATCTTCCTTTGACCATCCGTCAACTGAAGACTCAAGTGTGAGGCCAGCCTCTGCAGCATAATCCTCAATAAGCTTGTCAGCACGGAAACGCTCGTGGCACTCTTTACAATCCATAAGAGGATCGGAAAAACTACCAAGATGTCCTGATGCAATCCATGTCTGAGGGTTCATAAGAATAGCACAGTCAACACCAACATTGTACTTGTTCTCCTGAATGAACTTCTGCCACCATGCCTTCTTAACATTGTTCTTAAGCTCTACGCCAAGGTTTCCATAGTCCCAGGTATTTGCAAGTCCGCCGTAAATCTCTGAACCGGGATATACAAAACCTCTTGCCTTAGCCAGTGCTACAATTTTGTCCATGGTCTTTTCCATAATTTAATCTCCTCACTTATGAATGATTTTCATTTATAGATAACGAAGGCTGTACCTTCAATATCATGCACTCTTGCCGTCCTCTTGCCAGTAAGCTCAACACCTGAACTAAAATACAGGATATTCCCTGGCAAAGCAATATTAGCCTCTTCCTCAAGGCACAGTATCTTCCTGCCAGAAACACTCTTCAGACTGTCTGGAGTGATATCCTCATCACCTTCCTTGACCGCAAACAGCTCCTTATCAACGATGACTGTAAGTGGCACAAGGTCAGACACCTTGCCAGCATATAACTTAAGCCCATTAAATCCGCGATAATCATCAGGGGTTGCATACACAAGCTTCACATAAGCGACATTATCCTTAACATCAAATGAATCAAGCTTTATCGCTTCCTCATCACCTGCAAGACCATTATATACTGCAATCTCGTCATCAATAGTCTTCTTAAGTTCGTCTGCACTGTATATGCTCTCATCAAAGGGTTCTTCAAAGGCACCAGTAACAACTCCCTTTGAGGATACCGTAATGGTGTTTGGCATATCGTGTCCTACGGGCTTGCTTCTGTCCTTAATTGACCGGAATATCTTATATCCAAAAAATCCAACACCAAAAAGCAGACACAATGCTATGATTACAAATACACATCTGTAAATCATCACCTTCCTGCGTCTTCTTCTCCGTAGTTCCTTTTTACTTAATCTCCTGGAACCTCTTTTTGGCATTCCCCAGACCCCTTTGCGCTTATCTGACTATTATAGCCATAAACAATGCATTGTTTCAACAAAAAAATATTACAGCATATCAAGCAGTTCCAGACTCTTGAACTGCGAATTAAAATAATTCTTCCTACAGAATATCGCCGCCTTCTCCAATTCCTGAAGAACTTCAGGCGACACGGTAAAGGTAAACAGCTTCTCTTCAGGAGAAGTTGCGATAAAGCTGATGGCATACTCAGAGATTCCAGTCAGCCCTGCTGACGGGGGAAAAATTCCAAGCTCACCATTTGCCGCGACAGACCTTATCTCAAAAATATACCTGACCAGTTTCCTGTCTATTGTACTGTTTCCCAGGGCAATTTTTTCAAGAACCCGCAGTGACACGTAAAGAAGCTTCATCATCTTAAGGTCATCATTGTTCTCTCTTGTGTAATAGTCTGCAACCTCGAGGAAATACATCCCCAGACACATGGACTCAAAATCCCTGCGAAGGGCATCAAAATAATTATCCACTGAAAATTCTACCAGACTATATGCATCCTTGCCTGGAAAGAGCTTAAGCTCCCCAAAGGAAAATGGTTCGCAGGCCGCCATATTTTTATTATTCTGCCGCCTCACTCCCCTGGCAAAAACAGTAATCTTGCCATGGTCCGAAGTCAGCACAACCATTCTGCGGTCATACTCACCAAGATTAGAGGTCTTCAGAACTATTCCCTTAGTCGTTAAGTGTTCCTTCAACATCTTTATCGTATCCAAAGTTCTTAATGAGGAAATCAGAATCACGCCAGTCCTTCTTAACCTTAACCCAGAGCTTCAGGTTGACCTTGCAGTCGAGAAGATTCTCTATTTCCTTCCTTGCGTTTGTTCCAATCTTCTTGAGCATCGCTCCCTGTTTTCCGATAATGATTCCCTTGTGGGTATCCCTCTCACAGACTATTGTTGCATCGATATTGACGATTCTTGGTGTTTCCTTCATCGCATCAATTGCAACCGCAATGCCATGGGGAACCTCTTCAGACAGAAGCCGCAGTGCCTGCTCTCTGATAAGCTCAGCAACGATCTGTCTCTCTGGCTGGTCAGTTATTGTATCTTCATCGTAGAACATAGGACCAACAGGAAGATATTTGAAAATCAGTTCAAGGAGTTCATCCTTTCCTTCACCCTTAAGTGCCGAAACAGGAATTATCTCATCAAAATCAAAAATCTTGCGGTAGGTGTCAATATAAAGGAGAAGTTCCTCCTTTTTAACCGTATCAATCTTGTTGATTACAAGGATTACAGGCACCTTAACCTTCTGGAGCTGTTCAACAATGTGACGCTCACCAGCACCAATGAAGGTTGAGGGTTCAACAAGCCAGAGCACTACATCAACATCCTTTAGTGTATGTTCGGCAACAGAAACCATATAGTCTCCAAGCTTATTTTTTGCCTTATGGATACCCGGCGTATCAAGGAACACTATCTGTCCCTTGTCGCCAGTATATACCGTCTGTATCCTGTTCCTTGTGGTCTGCGGCTTTGAAGATGTGATCGCAATCTTCATTCCGATAAGCTGATTCATCAGTGTGGACTTACCCACATTCGGCCTTCCGATGAGTGCCGCAAACCCTGTCTTTTTACTGTTGTTAATATCTTTTAAATCGAATTCCATCAGAATAAATTCTCCACACTCTTAAAGAGATCGCTGTTCTCCTTAATCTTCTCCTCAGCACCGATTACACAGATGTTATTCTGCTCAATCACTGCCTTAATGTAAGGTGCAAGTGCTCTGATTGCCGCTGTGTCAGCATTAAGGACTGCATCTCGCTCCGCCTGAAGTTTCTCAAAAGTGAGACCTGAAAGATACATTGAAAGAGCCCTGTCTCCACGCATCTTGGGAGTAAGAGGAATGTCCATATCAGAGATGGTACCAATGATATATTTTGTCATATCACGCTCATCTGCCTCAAACTCCTCGATGTACTTAACTGCCCCCTTGTAAACCTCAAGCGTCTCCTTAAGATTAGGGTCACGGTAGGACACGAATGTCACTCCTCCGCTTCTGTTAAAGGAATTCATACAGCCGTAAGCGCCACCCTTAACCCTGACATTTATCCAGAGGTAATCATATCCCATTATGGTCTTGAGTACCCTGAGTGTTCCTGTGTAATCAAGACCGGCATTTCTGTAATTGCCTGCAAGAGCAACATATTGAACCTGTGATGCCGACTTGAAGCCCTCGTTCTTCTGAACAGTCTCAAACTTCTCAGCAATGGTCTCATTTCTGCTATCAGAAAGCCTTGCAACCAGCTTCTGCGTTGCCGTCTTTACTTCCTCAAAGCCTTCACGGCTTCCTGAGTAGTCCACGAGGAGCATATCCTTACAGAGAAGGTATGAAAGCACTTCCCTCATCTTTGCAGTGAGTTCTTCCTTCTTCTCATCAAAATTAGCTGCAAGTTCCTCAATAAACTTGTAATATGTATATCCGGCTATTCTCTCGCTGTACTGGGCTGCCTGAGAGAAGTAGCTGGTTGCCCTTCCACCAGCAAGCGCGTGACCCGAAGACATCATAATCATCTGAAGGCGGCTCTTTGCCATGAGCACAAGCTCCTTGATTCTTTCATACTCATCAAGCTTAGTGGTAAAGAGGATTTCCTCCATCATATCAAGTACAAACTGTGCCTTGCCTTCAAGCATTTTTCCATCCATTGTGATGCTGATACGGGCGATATCCGTGCCGTTTGCGCTTGGAACCATGTTGATTCCAGGATAGATTCCACCGCACTGCCTGTTAATCTCATTCATCAGCTCCGAGTATGCAAAATTCTCTGTGGAAAGATTACCAAGCAGGCTCTTCATAAGTGACATATATGTGAGCAGCTCATGGGGTACTGTCTTAATGTCAAAGAGAAGGCCGATGTATCCGATTCCATTGCTCTCAACAGGATGGAAAACATATTTTACGCCATTCTCTTCGCAGTCCTCATTTACGAAGTCTTCAGCTTCCTTCTTGATATCAGAAATCTCAAGCAGCGGAATCGTCGCAAGCTCCTCGGGTGTGCTGGGTTCCTGCTGATACTCCTTAAGGGCAATCGTTCCCTCAACAAGAGCCTTCCTCTCATCCTCAGAAAGAGTTGCCTTATAGGCTTCAAGCTTCTGGGCAAGCTTTGCTTCCTTCTTGGCGGTAAGTCCACGCTCGGGCCGAGAGATGACAAGTGCGCTGTGATTATTGTTGAGCAGGTACTTCTCAATCAGTTCCTCAAAATATCCTGTTCCAATCTTGGACTTCAGAAACTCGATTGTGCTCGTCGCACTGATGTGCATATACGGGTCATTCTCATCATAGAGCCAGCTGTCAAAGGACTGAAGACCGTACATAAGTCCCTTCGGGTATGAACCAAAATCAGCCTCACGGTACTTGAACTCAAAGTAATTGATTCCAGCCTCTAGTGCCCTTCTATCCATTCCATTTTTAACAATATCCGACAGCAGTTCCTTTATGGTCTCTACAAACCTGAAACGATCTTCATAGTTTGATTTTTTCACCATTATTGAAAAATAAGGCTGCCTGATTCCGTTCTCGTAGGTGGACATCACATCCTCACCGAGTCCTGCACGCAGAAGTTTCTCCTTGATAGGAGCTCCAGGTGCCTCAAGAAGGGCGTAATCAAGAATCTGGAATGCAAGGTAGAGCTCCCTGTTAAGGACAGAATCAACAACTACGCTGTATGAGAGATAGGTGTTATTCTCAAGCGGCTCATCCTCTGTTATCGAATATGAAATTTCCGCAACCTTCATCTCACCAAATGGCTCCTGGAGAGGAAGCTCTGAGTCGATATCAATCTTCTCATACTTTCCTAGATACTCCTTATCAAGCCACTCAAGACGCTCTGCCATATCCATTTTTCCATAGAGATAGATATAGCTGTTTGAAGGATGGTAATATCTTCTATGGAAATCAAGAAATGCTTCATAGGTAAGTTCAGGAATGACCTCAGGGTCACCACCCGACTCAACAGCATAGGGCGTGTTAGGATAAAGCGCTACGTATGTCTGACGGTCCACAACATCCTCCGCAGACGAGTAAGCTCCCTTCATCTCATTGTAGACTACACCATTGATGGTGACAGGTCCGTCAAC
>DCHL01000183.1:6637-12537 GCA_002317595.1 Lachnospiraceae bacterium UBA1753
GGGTATGTCATAGCATTTAAAAAAGTATTGAGTGAGCCCTTAGCAAGCTCTACGAAGGGGTCCTTGGCCGGGAAAGCCTCAGAACCACAAAGAACAGAGTGCTCCATAATGTGGGGAACTCCGGTAGAATCAGTGGGTGGCGTCCTGAAACCGATACAGAAAACCTTGTTGTCATCGTCATTCTCAAGAAGGAATACTCTTGCTCCGGTCTTCCTGTGCCTAAGCAGATATCCTTCAGATGACAGATCATCAACGGTCCTCTTGTTAATAAGCTCATACGCCTTCAGATTAGATAAATCCATTATTCTTCTTCCTCTCCTTTTCCGCTCTCTTCTTTCTCGTCCTCCTCTGCGAGAAGTTCGAAGGCTTCCCTCAGCAGTTCATCTCCGCCGAAGATATCCCTCTCCTGCAAAGGAAGTGACATTTCGTTCTCAGAAGTACCTGCTTTATTCTTTTTCAGGTCTTCCGCCATCTTCTTAATCAGCTTTTCGTCATCCTGTTCAGATGAAACCAGTGCGTCCATTGCATCCATGATCACAGAACCAATGTGTCCGTCAAGTTCCTCCACGCTGTCAAGACAGCCAAGGAGGTGACATCCCATAAACAGGCCCATGTTACCCTCACCAATGAGGTCCTCTACGGGAATGCCCTGTCCGCTGTATAGTTTTGCAATCTCAACAACCTGGGGAAGATACATCGTCACAACTGTCTTCTGAGCCTCTTCATCTCCCTCGATTGCCCGCTCTGCAACTGCTATTTTTTCCGCATCAGAATACACGGGGAGCCCTTTGAGCTCCTCGTAATAAAAATCGATTGCAGTCACATCCTCACTGTCAAGGTCAATGTCATCCTCCTTGTTTCTGGCTTCAGCAATGGCTTCCTCCTCAGCCTCAGATATAACTCTGACCTTCTTTGTCTCCAGAAACTGTTTGATGAGTTCAAGCTGACTATCATCAAGTTTAAGCTCAAACAACGTCTCTGACAATTTACTCTCAGTTAAGGTGTTCTTATTTATTCTCGCAAGACGCACTAACTTATCAAGCGCCTCTTTTAGCAACTCACGTTCGTCCAAAACATGCCTCCAATAATCTACTCAATATGAGTATGTGTATAAAGATGATCCTCACAGTACTCATAATTTCCGTTGCATTTCGAACAGAATCTGAACTGGAGGTCAGGATTTGATACCTCAGTTCTTCCGCAAATGACACACTTATGTCTGGTTATGACTGATGAAGATGAAAATGATGAGCCATTGCCTTCACTGCCTCTGTACACAGAATATCCACTTCTCTGGGCCTGTCTTGTGGCACTTCTGAACTGTCTGCGTGCTCTCGCCTGAGCAGGTGATATCCGCATCGAGCTTCTCGAACTGAAATAGAAAATAATATAGTTGAGAAGCGAAACAACCATCACACATCTGCCAACTGCTGGATATTTTATAAAATCAAGCAAAAGAAAAACGCCTTCAATATATGCCAGCCATTTCATCTTGAGTGGTATGACAAACATAAACAGTATCTGCACGTCAGGAATGGTCATCGCAAATGCGAGAAGCACAGAAATATTAATATAATATGTCGTCACATACATGCTGAGCATTTTTGAGTAATTCTCAATCCCCCAGAGCGAGGCTCCAAAAAGTCCTGTGAAATACCCAAAGAAATACACTACAAAGACACCGATAATCACAGAGATAATACCGGTAAAAATATAGATGTTATACCTAAAATCCCCCCACATTCTCTCAAGTGTCTTTCCAATGGTATAGAAGAAAAAGAGATTAATCAGGGTAAAAAGATTCAGCGAAAAAGGGGGAACCAGAATCCATGATATAAGTCTCCATACCTGACCCTTCATGATAAGATACGGGTCAAGATAAAGCAGCGTAATAGCATTAGTTGCCGTCATTTCCAGCACATAACCAAGTACATATGCCCCAATTATCAACAGTGACAGATTTGGAATCGCATATTTCCCATATTTTCTCTCAAGCTTATTTAACATTATCTACATCTACCTCTAACGTACGGTTACCTTACAGTATGCTGAAACACCATTCGCGGTAACCTTAATTCTCGTTGTTCCCTTGTTCTTGGCAAAGAATGTCGCGGTTGCCTGGCCACCGAACTCTGTCCTGTTGGCGGTAACTCCTGTATCTGCATTCTGTATTCCAAGAATATTTGAATCTTCAACTTCCCACTTAATCTTGGGAACACGCTCTGCACCCTCTACCGTAACAGTTGCGCCATGCATCTTACTCTGTGCATCACTGTCAAGATATAGAATCACATCAGAACAGTCAAGTTCAGTGATTGTATCAACTACCGTCACCTCGCAGACTGTCTCCACACCGTTTGCAGTGACAATAAGATCAGCCACGCCACCTGAAATTCCCTTCACGACGCCGTTCTTATTCACCTTAAATACATTGGGCGCAGTGCTCTTCCAGGTAACCTTCTGATTTCTTCCCACGACCTTAGCAAGCAGTTCGTAAGTGTTATTTCCCTTACTGTTGACAACGATGGACTTAAGCTCCGTTCCGGAATTACCAATAGCCGGATATACCTTGACATAAGCCTCAGTAACAGTGACAGTACACCTAGCGGCAACACCATTTACGGTTGCTGTAATCTCTGCCTTTCCAGGCTCCATTGCCATTACAACACCCTTATTTGTAACAGTGGCAACTGTCTCGTCACTTGTTGCCCATGTGACATCCTTGTTGATACCTGTACTCTTAACCTTGAGATTGTATGTCTCAGCCTTAGCAGCTCCTGTGTACATTGAAAGCGATGTAGTATTAAGAGTAGTTGTAACACTCTTCACATTTACAACGCATCTCCTCTTAAGGCCGTTGCAGGTTGCTGTAATCACGCATTTTCCGCTTCTCTGTGCGGTTATTATACAACCCTCATTGTCACCCGTAACAGTCGCAACCCTTGGGTTGGAGGTTGTCCAGACCACAGTCTCATAGGCTCCCGTATGAGTAACAGAAAGCTCCTTTGTCAGATAATTCTCATCGCCCTTATTATTAAGAGTAACACTGGATTTGCTAAGCTTAAGTGTAGGCTTATACACAGTAATGTTTACCTCTGTCTCAACATAGTTTTCCTTTTTTCCTGCATATGCAATTACAGTTGTTGTTCCAGGCTTTTTCGCGGTAACCTTGCCAGTACGGTCAACAGTGGCAATGGACTTGTTCCTTGACTTGTAATATACCTTTCTCGTAGGATATGCAACACCGTTCAGCTTTACAGACCTGTAGCTACCCTTCGAGTTAAGCTTGACATCCTTAAGTGACGCACTTTCATTTGTGTTGTCTGTAAGTGAAGGGAATACCTCAACTCTAGTCTTCTCTACTGAGATGACACAGTAATCAAACTGTCCTGATGCGGGATTGATTGCATATAACTCAACCTCACCACTCTTTAACGCTTCAACAACACAGGTGTTTGTTCCCACACCATCTGAATCATCCTTGGTTATCTTGATGATTGAAGGATCAGACAGTCTCCAGTAGACAGAGTAATCATCAAGGCCTTCTGAAGAACTAACAATTGCAGTGATGGTCTTCGCTACATCTCCAAGATCAAAGAGCGTCACCACATCCTGATCAATATATACATCTGCCTTGGGTATTGACTCCCTCGCATAGAAAGTCGGAGCCGTGTATCCCTTTGCATGCATCTTCTGCAGGTACAGGTCAACATCAGACCCAGCCAGACCATATACAATTGTATCCTCGCCAAACTGCCAGAACGGTCCCTTCGCACTCACACTCGTCGAGTCAATAATAACAGACGGTGGAATATAGAAGGTTGTAAGGAAAGGACTTCCCTCAAACGCAGCAAGTCCAATCGACGTCACGCCCGCAGGCAGAACAACACAGATGAAATGAGAATTATAAAATGCTCTCTCGCCAATCGTGTTAAGGTTCTTAAGGTCATTAAAATTAAACAGAATCAGTCTGCTGCAGTTGTAGAAGGCCTTCGCCTCGATGTCAATTACTGACGAAGGAAGGGTTACATCCCGAAGTGCAGTACAGCCGTAAAAGGCCTCTTCACTGATTTTGTACACATGGGTACACGCCTCAAGATTGAGCTGCTTAAGAGCCGAGCAGTTCTTGAAGGCCATCTCACCAATCGAATTAAGTTTAGTGTTCTCAAAGTTTACATACTCAAGGGCCGAACATTTACTGAATGCCCTCGCATAGAGATCTGTAAATCCCATATTGCTTATCACAAGACTCTTCAGCGATGTACATGCCTGGAATGCTTCCCTGCCAATCTGAAGATCCCCACCTGTCAGCTTAACATCTGAACACTCTATTGTAACACTCTCAAGGGCGCGGCACGCAGTAAATGCATTATCACCAATGCTCTCAATATGAGTACCCTCAATATACAGATCTTTAAGTCCGACGCAGAAGTAGAATGCCCTATCGCCAATTGTCTTAATGCTTGAAGGAATGGAAATACTCTCCACCGCAGTCTTGGCAAAAGCATCATCTCCAATTGTCTGGATACCCGCACCACCGCCACTTGACTTGAAGGTCACTGCATGAAGTGCACTATTCTGGAACGCCTTTGCATCGATTGTCGTCACGCTCTTGGGAATGATTATCTCATTAAGATAACTTGTATCACTCATATCCTTTATGCGCAGACATCCACTCACAACCTCGTAGGATACAGGCGAAGTAGCATCATCAGGCATGGTCCTGTGTCCCTTCGGATAGAAAAGCAGCGTCACAGGAGCACCCTTACCACCATTTGTGTTCGGATCCCACTCATAGAGAACACCTTTATCTGAAAAATATCTGATTGAACCTGGATCAATCTTCGTATCTTCTCCTGTGTCCTCAATGATGTTGACCATTACAAGGCTGGAGCATCCCGCAAAGGCATTAGGCTCATCAGTTAACGACCTGTCTGAAGAAGAATCAGCATCGCCTTCAATGTCAGAATCCTTCCTCCTGCCGATATACTGCACAGAGTCATATATGTTGATATACCTTAATTTTTTCGCACCCCAGAATGCATACATCGGAAGTGAGCGAAGACCTGGTACGGTCGTGTACTCAGTCTCATCATTTCCAGCAGGATAATATACCATCTCAGAGATGACATACACATCCTCCTCAGGATCATAATCCTGCTTATAGAGTACGCCATCCTGGCTAACGAAATTGAAGTTACCTGGCTCAACAAAAATCTCCTTCATATTCTCGGAATTGATATTGCCAGGGTCCTTGATGTCATCAGCATTAGCTATGTAGTAAAAGGCATCCTGGGCAATATCTGCCATATGATGAAGGATTCTTACAGTCTCAAGCTCATTATCCGCAAGTGCAGAAGACGCAATGGCTGTAACATAATATTTTTTGCCATCCTTAATCACATAGTCGGGAATGACAAGATTGGGATACTTCTTTGTATATCCCTCTTCAAGTCCCACAAGCGTTGCAGATGAACCTGAATAGGTATACTTATACTTTGAAGAATCATAGAGCGCACTGTATCCCAGATATGTCTTAGGATTATTTGCCTTTGCGTAATTATAAATAGGCGTGTCAGTTCCAGCGTACACAGTCAGTCTGCTGTAGGTACAGCTTGTGAACATGTCTACCGTAGTATAGTCAGCAGCATCTACCTCAAGGTCAGGCAGTCCGCTGTAAAAATATACATTTGTAAGCTTCTGGCAACGATAGAAACACTTTGGCGACAGCTTATTTATTGTACTTGGGAAATAAACCGTAATCAGCTTATCGCACCTGAAGAAGCTGTAATCATCAATATCAGTAATCTGATATGGCAGATTGTACACACCTGATGAGGCCTGATCCAACTTCTCAACATCCCAGTGCTCGCCCTCAGGTTCCATCTGTGAAGGTACTC
>DCHL01000119.1:0-1280 GCA_002317595.1 Lachnospiraceae bacterium UBA1753
TCCATGAGTATTGATTTCGTACCCATTCTCAGAACATCGAGACTCTTCTGGAAACTTTCCTCTGTGGTCGTCGTTGAATAGCGATATTGACCAGATGATTCAATAACTCCATAGATAATCCAGTTTATGACCGGAACATGGTTCACTTTGATAGCCAGACAGGCAACACGAACAGACGGGTCCGTACCACGCTCCACGAGCTGATCCTCAACCCGGCTTGCCATTACATGTCCAAGCATATCTGCAAGCCTGTCAGACTCCACGGAAGCCATTATTCTCTTAGCTTCTTCGCGGTCTCCCGACAGACGCGTCAGTTTTCGGCCCTCCTCATCCACGCAGAATGAAAACACATGCGTAGCCTGTGAAAAACCGTCCTGCAGCTTTTGAAGTTTATCCAGATCTATCTCAAGTCTGTCCATATAACCTCTGCTTTCGGCATATTTTGTCCGATTCAGTCAACGATACAGATTAAATATATAATAAAAAAAAGGCGACCGCAAGTATGCAGTCGCCTAAAAAAGCAAAAATAACAAATATTTTTTATTTAATCCTGTACAGCTTGATAATTCCTATTGTGCTCGCAATCAGCGAATACACTATTCCAAGAATCCAGCACTTGGTCCTGTCCATGGTGAACATGAACTGCAGGGCCTGGAACTGTGGCGTGATAAGAATCTTGCTAAGCATCACGAATGGAGCAAGATTGATTGCCTCAGTTGCAAGAAGCATTATCAGCCTCGGTATCAGAAGCACAGTCACGAAGAATGCAATGAATGCATTTTTCTTATTCTTGAAGAGGTACAGGTACATCTGTCCAATAGCTATTCCTGCCATCCACAGCGGAAGTGCCACGGAAGCCTTGTCCAGGAAATCAAGAATAGTCCACTTGTCAATTGTGCCATCGTGCAGTCCAAACAGCGTCGTGGTTCCGATAAGCAGTGCAAATGCTATTACGAAAATAACTGCCGCAAGCAGAATCGTCGCTATGAACTTACCGACATAAAGCTGCCACCTGTGAAGAGTCCTTGTCGTCCTATCCTTGATGTGTGGATCCGGATACTCAGGTCCAAACACGATATCAGACAGGAAAATGCAGCTATAATATGGGATACAGAACACTCCCTCGGCAAAAATTATCAGATTATATGCGAACGCTCCATCATTCATTCCATATATCGACCTGAAACAGCTCATGGCGATGTTGGCGATAAGGCACAACACTAAGAATCCGATAATATATACAACCGTATATTTTTGCTTCAGCGCAGTCTTCGTCTCCC
>DCHL01000119.1:1385-3697 GCA_002317595.1 Lachnospiraceae bacterium UBA1753
TATCATGAGGATGGCTCTCCTTGAGACCTGCAGCTGTAATCTTGACAAACTGCGCCTTCTCATGAAGCTCAGGAATTGTAGGTGCTCCGCAGTATCCCATTCCGGATCTGATACCACCGCACATCTGGAAGATTGTATCCTCCACAGAACCCTTGTATGCCACACGTCCCTCAACGCCTTCAGGAACGAGCTTCTTGGCATCTGTCTGGAAGTAACGGTCCTTACTTCCGTTCTCCATAGCTGAGATAGAACCCATGCCACGGTATACCTTATACTTACGTCCCTGGTAGAGCTCGAAGTCTCCAGGAGACTCCTCGCAGCCTGCAAACATTGAACCCATCATACATACGTTGGCACCTGCTGCAAGCGCCTTTGTCATATCGCCTGAGTACTTGATACCACCATCAGCGATAACAGGGATATTATACTTCTTAGCAGCCTCATAGCAGTTCATTACGGCTGTCATCTGAGGAACACCGATACCTGCGACGATACGTGTTGTACAGATGGAACCAGGTCCGATACCAACCTTAACTGCATCTACGCCAGCCTTGATCATTGCCTCTGCGCCCTCGCCTGTAGCAACGTTACCAGCGATAACCTGAAGGTCAGGGTAAGCAGCCTTAACCTCCGAGATAGTGTTAAGGATATTCTTAGAATGGCCATGAGCAGAATCGATAACAATTACATCAACCTTAGAGCTTACAAGCGCTGATACTCTCTCAAGAATGTTGTTGGTGATACCCACAGCAGCTCCACAGAGAAGTCTGCCCTGAGCGTCCTTGGCTGAAAGAGGATACTTAATCTGCTTCTCAATATCCTTGATTGTAATGAGACCCTTGAGATTGAAGTCTGCATCAACAATAGGAAGCTTCTCCTTGCGGGCCTTAGCAAGAATAGCCTTAGCCTCCTCAAGAGTAATTCCCTCTCTTGCAGTAACAAGACCTTCACTTGTCATGCACTCTCTAATTTTCTTAGTGAAATCTGTCTCAAACTTGAGATCACGATTTGTGATGATACCTACGAGCTTGCGTCCCTCAGTAATGGGAACGCCTGAGATGCGGAACTTCGCCATAAGAGAATCTGCATCTGCAAGTGTATGTTCGGGAGAAAGTGAAAAAGGATCGGTGATAACACCGTTTTCAGAACGCTTAACCTTGTCTACCTCATCGGCCTGAGCCTCAATAGACATATTCTTGTGGATAATACCGATACCACCCTGACGAGCCATTGCAATCGCCATACGGTGCTCAGTTACTGTGTCCATTCCGGCACTCATCATCGGAATGTTAAGTCTGATTTTCTGTGTCAGATTTGTCGCCAGGTCAATCTGGTTAGGAATAACCTCTGAATACTGTGGTACTAACAGCACGTCATCAAATGTGATGCCTTCAAATATCTGAGCCATTGACTTATCTCCTTTTCTTACGTCTTCAATTATCTTCGAGTTTACCAATACGTTTACGATTATTTTTACAAGTTTATCACATAAGAAAAACCCTTGCAAGACATTCAACACATCTTGCAAGGGATAATTTTTTAGAGTTTTACCTGTCTCGGAAACTGGTCTCTTATACCCTTGAGCATAGCCTCATTTGGGTCAAAAATTATCTTAGTCAGTTTCTGATCATTCAGGATAATTACATATCTCTCATCGCTTGGCATTCCCGAAGAGAAATTGTAGGTTGTACACTCACGCTTCTCGTAGGGTGCCAGTTCAGGAGAGCCAGCCTTAGCCATGATTTCCATATTGGAAAGCGCCCAGTTGCCGCACTTCTTCCTCTTTTCCTTATTGAGAATCTTATCAACGCTCAGCTCCTTCGTCAGATACAGATACTCATACTCAACTGACAGCTGAGGAAGGAGCAGATAGTACCCAAGCATGCCCACTGCCACACCAATTAGCAGCAGGACAGCCGTCATACTAATCAATCCTCCAAGGATAAGAGCTATCGAAAGCGCCATCCATACAGTCTTGACAACCCCTGCAACAGGGCTATCCTTTCTCTTTACAACCTGCTCAATATAGAAATCATCCATTGCCATTTTTATTCCGCCTTTTCAACAATATATGTCTTAATTATTTTTCCGCCGTATTCTGTTCCTGTACCCAGAACGAATACGCTGACCTTCACCTTGCCCTTGTTCTTACCCTTGGCAATTACTTCGGGCTCCACGCCTGTGGGTATTACATTGTAATACTCGTGGCTAATTTCACTCTTCTGCCCGCCAATCTTGTCCATTACCTTGACATGTGAACAGAACGCTTCAACATTAGCAGGGTCGCATTTTGTGCCCGCATCAAGAACTAT
>DCHL01000100.1:0-467 GCA_002317595.1 Lachnospiraceae bacterium UBA1753
CCTTCTTCACATTCCTTAGAACCCATCTTGTTGCCCTCTGCGTCATATGCTCTGAGGAACCAGTCTCCGTCCCATGCAGAGTCCATAATAGCCTTCTTCATGTCGTCGATGGCTGCCTGTGCCTTAGCGGCTTCAGCGTCCTTGCCAAGATGCTTAAGAATAGCAACGTAGTTAGGTCCTGCGTATGTAAATAATGTAGCAACCATTACTGATTCAGCTACCTTAGAGTAACCACCCTCAGCTGCAAACTTAGGATTTGTGTAAGTCTGGAAAGACTCACCAGGTGTATCTGAGTAGCAAGAGAGGTTGATACAGTCATTCCAGTCAGCTCTCATTGCAAGAGGAAGACCGTGAGGTCCAAGGTTGTTTACGATATGATAGAACGAAACGTCAAGATGCTTAAGCATTGTCTCAGCGATAGACATATCATTATCATAAGGAACCATCTCATCAAGAATTGACCAGTC
>DCHL01000100.1:658-2916 GCA_002317595.1 Lachnospiraceae bacterium UBA1753
CTGTCGGGAATCTGATGAACGAAACCAAGAACATCCTGGTTTGAATCACGGAATCCCATACCACGTCCGATACCTGACTCAAAGTAAGAAGCAGAACGTGAAAGATTGAATGTAACCATACACTGATACTGATTCCAGATGTTTACCATACGGTTAACCTTGTCGTCAGGAGTGTCAACTGTGAGGATTCCAAGCAGCTTATCCCAGTAAGCCTTCAAGTCCTTCATACCCTGAGCGAATTTCTCGGGAGTATTGAACTTCTCGATCATTGCCTTAGCCTTAACCTTGTTGATTGTCTTGCCGTCAGCTTCAAACTTCTCAGCTACAGGCATCTCAACATATCCGAGAACAAATACAAGAGTCTTGGTCTCGCCGGGCTTAAGAGTAATCTTCTTGTAGTGTGAAGCGATAGGAGCCCAACCATCGGCAAAGGAATCTGTTGCCTTGCCAGCGATGACTGCCTGAGGATCGCCAAAGCCGTTGTAGAGACCGATAAATGAATCTCTGTCTGTGTCGTAACCGTCAATTGAATCATTCACTGAATAGAAAGCGTAATGATCACGGCGGTCTCTGTACTCTGTCTTGTGGTAGATAACAGAACCCTCAACCTCTACACGACCTGTTGAGAAGTTTCTCTGGAAGTTGTTGGAATCGTCCTGTGCATCCCATAAGCACCACTCAGCAAATGAGAATAAAGAGAATGACTTCTCAGATGAGCCTTCATTTGTAAGAACAACCTGCTGAACCTCACCATCAAAGTCCTGAGGAACGAAGAATGAAACCTCTGCTTTGAGGTCGTTCTTCTTACCAGTGATTACTGTGTAGCCCATACCATGACGGCACTCGTAGGAGTCAAGCTCTGTCTTGACAGGAGACCATCCGGGATTCCAGATTGTTCCGTTCTCGTTGATGTAGAAATAACGACCACCCATATCGATAGGCACGTTATTGTAACGGTATCTTGTAATACGGCGAAGGCGGGCATCCTTGTAGAATGAATATCCACCTGCAGTATTCGAGATTAATGAGAAGAATCCCTGTGTTCCAAGGTAGTTGATCCATGGATAAGGAGTTCTTGGGGATGTGATGACATACTCGCGGTTGGCATCATCAAAATAACCAAATTTCATAATTAATACTCACTTTTCCCCGCGTCAGTCCAATGTGACCAGTCCCGTATATATGAAGAAAAATCACCCTGGATGCGCAGTAATTTAATATTGTTTTCGGTAACTTTGTGCGAATTGTAGAAAACGATTAAGTTACTGAGATTCATTATAATGCAGATATGTTCCAAAATCAAAAAATATTATGCAAAAAAACATGTTTTGGGAAAATTGTGGTAAAAAGTATCAAATTTTTTGGTTAGTTTTGCGGAAAAACAATGCGAAATCGCTTGAATAATGTCCTTAAATGACATAAACTTAACTCGTAATCGTTTAAGGGAGGTACATTATCTTGGTTTCAATGAAAGATATTGCAAAGCGCTGCGGAGTATCGATTGCAACTGTCAGCAAGGCGCTTAATGACCATAGTGATATAGGAGAGGCAACGAAGCAGAAGATTGTCGCAGTGGCGAAAGAGATGGGATATTTCCCCAACTCTTCAGCGAGAGCGCTCAAGACTAACAGAACCTACAACCTCGGTGTGCTTTTTGTTGATGCGGCGCGAAATGGTCTCCGTCAGGACCACTTTTCCAGCATGCTGGACTCTTTCAAGAACACGGCAGAGAGCCAGGGCTATGATATTACCTTCATTAACAGTAATCCCAGCAGGGGAAACAGAATGAGCTATTTAGAGCACAGCAAGTACAGAGGCTTTGATGGCGTCGTAATTGCGTGTGTTAATTTTTCAGATCCGCAGGTCCAGGAGCTTATCAGAAGTGACATTCCTGTGGTGACTATTGACCACGTGTTTGACAACAGGATGGCAATTATGTCCGATGACCTTGGTGGAATCAGCGACCTCGTGAGATACATCCACTCTCAGGGACACACTAAGATTGCGTATATTCATGGTGCCGACTCGTCAGTTACAAGAAACCGAGTTGTGGGATATTACAGAACCATGGAGGAACTGGGGCTTGATGTTCCGGATTACTATGTAATCGAGGGTAAGTACAGAAGGCCAGATACCGCGGCGGAATTTACAAAGCAGCTGCTTTCCCTTCCTGAGGACAAACGCCCCACTTGTATCATGTATCCTGATGATTATGCATGTATCGGTGGCATCAATGCGATTAAGGAGATGGGACTGTC
>DCHL01000100.1:3069-5167 GCA_002317595.1 Lachnospiraceae bacterium UBA1753
CCCAAGACACTTGCCATCGAGAAGATTACAATCTCTGGTTGGGTGCTGAGCGGTGATTCTGTTCGCAAGCTGAATTAGCAGATGACAAGGGAAGACTTTATCAGGCAGCTGCGTCTCTCACTTCAGGGACGGCTCCCCGTGGAAAAAATAGAAGAGATACTCTCCTGGTATGAGGAATACATTCTCATCCAGGTAAGAAAAGGAAATGACGAAGCCGAAGTTCTCTCGCAGCTGGGAGAGCCTCGGCTTCTTGCGGTTTCAATTATTGCAGCTGCCGAGGCAGAGGATAGGAAAAAGACAGATGGTGAGACTTCGGAGACAAAAAAACAGGCTCCGGAGGGGACCGAAGCCTGCAATGAGGGGAGTATAATGAATCTTCTCAGATCCATTATTAATAAAATAAGGGGTTATTACAAGTGATCCTCGCGAATCATCTTGCAGAGACTATATTACCATTTGATTTTTCGAAATTCAATCATTAAAATATGAAAAAAGTATGAAAATATTATGGAGGATAAAGTGAAACGTTTCGACTTGATTGCGCCCTGCCATTTTGGTCTGGAGGCGGTATTAAAACGAGAAATAATTGATCTGGGATATGAGATTGCATCAGTAGAAGACGGCCGTGTGACATTTCATGGAGATGAGGATGCCGTTGTGCGCGCCAATATTTTTCTGCGTACAGCAGAGCGCGTGATGATAGAGGTTGGAAGCTTCACAGCAACATCATTTGAGGAACTGTTCGATAAGACAAGGGAACTGCCCTGGGAGGAATATATTCCTAAAAACGGAAGGTTCTGGGTTGCTAAGGCCTCAAGCGTAAAGTCAAAACTTTTTTCCCCATCAGACATTCAGTCTATTATGAAGAAGGCAATGGTGCGCAGGCTTGGCGAGTACTATGGAGTATCCTGGTTTGACGAGGATGGCGCGCCGTATCCTCTCCGCGTGTTCATAAAAAATGATAAGGTCACAATCGGGCTTGACACGACGGGCGACTCTCTCCACAAGCGTGGATACAGGAAGCTGACTGCCAAGGCCCCTATCGCTGAGAATCTTGCGGCTGCACTTATCATGCTCACACCCTGGAAAAAGGACCGTTCCTTTGTGGACCCCTTCTGTGGCTCGGGAACTTTTCCCATTGAGGCTGCTCTTATGGCTGCCAATATTGCACCGGGAATGAATCGAACCTTTACAGCAGAAAGCTGGACTAATATAATTGACAGGAAACTCTGGTACAGCTGCATCGACGAGGCTGAAGAGCAGATAGATATGTCTGTGGACCTGGATATTCAGGGATATGACCTGGACCCGGAGATGATCAGGATATCAAGAGAGAATGCGGCGCTTGCAGGTGTTGAGAAGCTGATACATTTTCAGCAGCGGCCAGTAAGTGAACTTCGTCATCCGAAAAAATATGGATTTCTGATTACCAACCCGCCCTACGGTGAGCGTCTTCTCGACAGGGAAGGATTGCCTGAACTGTACGGCCAGATTGGGGATGCGATTTCAGGACTTGACTGCTGGTCTTCCTATATTATTACTTCCTATGAAGATGTTGAGAAATATATAGGAAAAAAGGCTGATAAGAACCGTAAGATATACAATGGAATGATGAAGACCTATTTCTATCAGTTCCCGGGACCTAAGCCGGGGAAACGGCCGGCAGTCGGAGCGGAAGTGAAAGCGGCGGATGGAGAGCAGAAGAAAGAGGCAGGCAGGAGCGAACTGAAATACGAGCCTGCAATCAGAAACAGAGAAGAACGCGCAGAAGCTGAGGGTTCACAAAAGAGCGCAGGAAACGCTGGTTATAACTATAATAAGAGAGAAGAGCGAAGGAACGCCCCCGCTCAGGGAAAACGCAATGAACAGCGCAATACATCTTCTCAGGGAAAGCGCAATGAACAGCGCAATGCATCTTCTCAGGAAAAACGCAATGAGCGAGGAAACGCAGCTTCCCAGGGAAAACGCAATGAGAGGAGCGGTGTACCTGCTCCTATGCGCGAGAAGCGCAAGTGGACCATGGAATAGATTGGAGAATCTTGGACGGACTTACAGAGAGACAACTTATAAATCGGATGCTGGTGGCCTGCCTTATTTT
>DCHL01000086.1 GCA_002317595.1 Lachnospiraceae bacterium UBA1753
ACGATCATGAGGAACACGAGCATCACCATCATGAGCACGGCGAGGAGTGCACCTGCGGACATCATCACGAGCATGGACACCATCACGCTGATGATGTGTTTACGAGCTGGGGTGTTGAGACTCCTCACAAGTTTGAGGAAGATAAGCTTGATGAGATTCTTGAAATTCTTGCGGACGAGACAGGCTACGGCACAATTCTCCGTGCAAAGGGAATTGTTCCTTCTGTAACGGGCGAGTGGCTGCACTTTGACCTTACTCCCGGCGAGTATGAGGTGAGACACGGCGCCGCTGATTACACAGGAAGAATCTGCGTTATTGGTGCAGGACTTTTGGAAGATAAGCTCAAGGAGCTCTTTGGGGTGTAAGTCATGGCTTTTGGAAGAAAACAGATACCGATGTATATTTTTTCCGGATTTCTTGAGAGCGGAAAGACGACCTTCATCCGTGAGACCATGGAGGAAGGCCAGTTTGAGGACGGAAGGACAACGCTTCTCATTCTCTGTGAAGAGGGTGAGGAGGAGATTGAGGAAGCCCTTCTTAAGAGGAACCGGTTTGTAGTTGAAAAAATTGAGGATGAAGAGGATGTTAATGCTGAACTTCTTAAGCAGTGGGACAAGAAGTACAAGCCTCATAGGATCATTATCGAGTGCAATGGAATGTGGGATGCACAGGAACTCATTGAGGCCACGCCCGAGAACTGGGACCTGGCTGAGTGGATTGCAACTGTGGACAGTATTACGTTCGATTCATACCTTGCCAATATGAAGCAGATGATGACCAATCAGTTCATCAATGCGGACCTCGTTGTATTTAACAGGTGCGGCGAGGAGCACGATAGGGCGATGTTCAAGCGCATGGTCAGGGCAGTGAACAGAAGGGCGCAGGTACTCTTCGAGACTCCTGAGGGTGAGGTTGATAACGATGCCCACGAGGAACCGCCTTACGATATCAACGCAGATGTCATTGAGGTCAATGAGGAGGATTTTGGAATCTTCTATCTGGACGCCCTCGACAATGTGGATATCTTCAAGGGCAAGAAGGTAACCTTCATCGGACAGGTGTATAAGCCCAAGAAGGCAAGGCCTGACGTGTTTGTCCCCGGTAGATTTGCTATGACCTGCTGCGCAGATGATGTGGCATTTGTGGGATTCCCCTGCAAATATCCTGGAACACCTGATCTCAAGGAGAAGTCCTGGGTCCGCGTCACTGCCAAGATTGGAAGCGCTCCGAGCCGTGAGATGAATGGTGAGGCGCCGGTGCTCTTTGCTGAGAAGGTTGAGAGTGCTGAACCTGCCAAGGACGATCTGGTTTATTTTAACTGATGGAATTAAAGTCGTTTTTGCAAAAAATTAAAGAGGCCATAGTGCCAATTGTGGTAATCGGTGCTGTGATTCTGGTGAGCTATATCTTCAAGCTTGGGTGTCCGCTCAAATTTGTCACAGGCATTTCATGTCCGGGCTGTGGTATGACAAGGGCGTATCTAAGTCTGCTTCATGGAGATGTAAAGGGGGCATTTTTTTACCACCCACTGTTCTTTGTCCTTCCGCTGGCACTTGTAGTATATTGGGCGAGGTCTATTGTCGGACAGAGAAAATGTGATATAATTATGGCGATACTGATTCTATCGTTATTGATTTTGTATGTTTACAGGATGTTCTGCTCAGATGGAAGTGTTGTGAGCTTTGATCCGCAGAGCGGCCTGATATTCAGAATTATAAAAATGATTGGAGGAATAAAATATGTTTTGTAAGAATTGTGGTTCAGAAGTTCCCGAGGGACAGAAGTTCTGTAGCAACTGCGGATCTCCCGTTTCTGCAGGAGCAACTGTACAGGCTGGATTTGAGAAGGCCGTTGATGGAGTAAAGGAGACAGTCGGAAGTACTGTTGACAGCGCAAAGGGATTTGCTGAGAGTGCAGGTCAGGATTTTAATTCTGCTATCGGCGATATGGAAAGAGATTTTAATGGAGGAAGAAATATGGGCCCTGGAGCACCCCTTAAGACAGACAGAAACCTGATTGTATTTATTCTGCTTACAATTATTACTTGTGGTATCTACGGATACTACTTCATTTACTGCATTGCACGCGATGTGAATATTGTCTGTGATGGTGATGGAGAGAATACTGGCGGACTTCTCGCTTACATACTTCTCAGCTACGTTACATGTGGATTCTACAACATCTACTGGATGTACAAGCTTGGTAACAGACTTCAGAACAATGCACCCAGGTTTGGCATGAACTTCCCTGAGAATGGTACAACAGTACTTATGTGGCTTATCTTTGGTTCACTTATCTGTGGTGTTGGTTCATTTGTTGGTTACAATATCATCTTCACAAATACAAACAGAATTTGTGCAGCTTACAACAAGAACATGGGATATACAGCATAGTTCCAAGGGATTCTAGTCTAAATGGTTGAATGATTTCGAGGGCTGTCGCTTTTGATGAATCCATCAAGAGCGACAGCCCTTTTGCGTGGTGCGCTTGTGTGCTATCAGCCCGAGCGCCCGCTCCGCCCATAAACCCAGGGAAACTTATACATTGTTGAATGAAGATAGAGTTCGCACTATAATGAAACCAACTCGATCAAATGCTTGTATTGGTGGGGGCGATATGAGACCTGTTAATATTTTTGCCCTGACGAGGGTGACGGAAAATGACAGACTGCAGAAACTTGAGCGTCAGATGTCTGGGCGCGGTGAGTATCTCAAGATAAAGGAGTGGGAGATTGAGTGTCTGCGCCTTTTATCAGAGCACCTTCGCAGTGTGGATGAGGAGAGCTGCGCTTTCGAATATTATTATTCCTTCCAGATACCGAAGCTTGGAAAGGAGTTTGACCTCCTCAGGATCTCGGAGGATACGGTAGTCAATATTGAGCTCAAGAGCAGGGCTGTGGCGGATTCGGCGGTGAAGAAACAGCTTGAACTCAACAGGTATTACTTGTCTTCGCTTGGAAAAAATATACGCTCATATACTTATCTGAGAGGTACTGAGCAGCTCATGAGGCTGACTAATGGCGGACGTCTGATTGACGCAACCTGGGAGGAACTGTCGGAGGATTTGAGGCTCCAGGGCAGATGCTTTACAGGCGACATAGAGAGCCTGTTTAAGGAAGAGAAATATCTTATCTCACCACTGACTGATCCAGACAGATTTCTGAGGCGTGATTATTTTCTGACATCGCAGCAGAGAGATATCAAGCGGCAGATTCTCGGGGAAGTGAACCGAGAGGATGAAGTGACGAGGATATCTTCAATAAAGCAGGTGGAAAATGAAGAGAATGCGGGTTTAAGCCTTGATGTAAATGATTGTGTGAGAAACTCTCCGAAGATATTTGGTTTCTCCGGGCTTCCAGGAACTGGCAAGACACTTCTGCTGTATGACCTTGCCATGGAGCTGTCTGAAAAGCAGTGCGTGTGTGTGCTTCATTATGGTTCATATCCAAAGGAATTGAAGAGGCTTGACGATATATTAAAGCGCGTTGATTTTTACAATTGTTCACCATCAGGAATGCATTTTGACAGAGATGAACTTCATGCAGACTACGTGGCGATTCTTGTTGATGAGGGGCACCGTATTCCGTCAGAGGAGTGGGATTTGGTTCTTGCGTATGCCAACGAGGCAGGAATTCCAGTTATTGTCTCCTATGACCGGGAGGATGTTCTTGCCGAGGAAGAGCGCCCGGAGGACGGCTCTGAATATATTGAGAATACGCGGGGGATTGTAAAGTATAGGCTTACTAACCGTATTAGGATGAATAATGAACTGTCCTCCTTTATTCAGTGTGTCATGCGACCTGCTGGAAGATATAATAACCGTGATTATCCGTCCGTCAGGGTTCTTTATGCAAATGATGAGGCGGAGGCGAAGGTTCTTCTGGATGTATCACAGCATGACGGCTATATTTTTATCACAAATACACAATGCGTTGAGGATATGAATGATTCGACGATGGATATTAGAGACGCAACCTGCCGTGAGTTTGACAGAGTAGTCATGCCCCTTTATTATGGATACTATTATGACGAGCGGGGATATCTGCGGGGCAGTGCGAAGGGGTTGTCCGTGAGGGATATCTATCATGGGCTTAGCCGCGCTAGGGAGTGCATTACATTAATTGTTGTTGATGACTATGAACTGTTTGATGTTCTGTTATCTATTGTGAAGGGAAAAAATTAGGATTATTAATAGTGTGGTTCATATGATTATGCCATTTGACGAGCGAGGGGAATTATGAATACTTTGCTGATTATCAGACCTGAAATTTTTTCGATAATTGTCATGCTCTTTCTGATTGGGTATGACAGATATTGTGACAAGTTCAGGAGTGAAAAAAATATATTTTTTAAGTTCGCGCTGATGTGTCTGGGTCACTGTGTCCTTGCTCTCGTCACAGAGATAACCGTCAATATGGATGGAATCAGTGTTGCTCTGAATGACTTTCTGCATATTCTGTTCTTTCTGTTTTCGCTTCTGTATTCTCTGTTTTTCCTGGGGTACGCACTGTCGCTTATCCTGCCGGAGGGGAGACTTCGCAGGGGTATCATGATCGCGGGGAATGTCCTCTGCATGGTGAGCGTCATTGTCATGATTCTCTCACCGATTGATTACATCCAGGGCAATGGCACCAGGTACAGTGCTGGCATAGGTCCTACGGTGTGCTATATGCTCGGATTCTTATTTTTCATTACAGCAGATGTGGTGATTATTATTAACCGAGCAAGAATAAAGAAATCAGTTCTGGTAACAATCATTCCGCTTTCATTTATTACGCTTGGATTGTTGATTGTGCAGATTATTGTTCCCGAGTTTCTGTTTACAGCCCAGGCTCTTACGATTACGGCTGTGGGATTATTTTTTGCCCTGGAGAATCCTGTTGAAAAATTTAAGACGCAGGCTTTTATTGACTTTAATGCTCAGGTGTGGAACCGCAACTGTTATGAATATGACCTTGAGCATGGTATCGCCGATAAACTGGGGCGTGGAATTGAGATGACCTACATCATGGGTGATATTAATGGTCTGAAGACTGTGAATGACAGACTGGGTCATGGTCAGGGCGATCAGCTGATTATAAAGACTGCTGAAAATCTCAGAAAATGCATGGCCTCCGCGTATAAGATTTACAGAACCGGTGGCGACGAGTTTGTCATTATCTGCTTTGGACGTCCAATTGAGATGATTGAAAGTGAGATAGAGGCTGCGTCTTCTTCCTGCAATCAGATTCGGCTGGGTGAAAATATTCCAGTTGGCATTTCAATCGGCTACGCTGTGATGGCAGCAGGCGAAACCATAGCTGACGCAGCCGAGAGGGCTGAAAAAATGATGTACGAGAAGAAGCGTGAGTACTATTCGAATAGCGGGTTAAATCGAAGAGCAAGATGATTCTTCTGCCACGGAATACACATGCCGTTTCTATTCTTCTGCCTGGGAATTGTCATCGCTGTCGGTTACTGAGGCTGCATCAACATCAGCATCGACATTAACATCAGCTTCGCTGCCTGTATCGCCAGGGATTTCCGTGTTGGAATCTTCGGGATCCTCATCACTGGGGAGTTCAAATGGATACATGCAGCTTCCGTCAGGGAATACTGTCACAATTTTCTTAAGAAGCATAGGATCGAGATATTCGCCAAGTGCTTCGATATCAATGAAATCCCTTTCGACGGATGTGAGGAGAAGAATAAGCTTGGATTTTGCATAGTTTCTCCTAAGGTCCTTGATGAGTGCATCCATGTGCTTGGGAGGACCGGGAACGATGGGAGCGGGCTTTTCTTCCTCTTCCTTTTCTTCAAGATTTTCATCGGCGCTGTCTTTAATGCTATCTGTGCTTTCATCGGTGCTATCTACGATGCTATCAGTGCTTTCATTGGTGCTATCTACGATGCTATCAGTGCTTTCATTGGTGCTATCTACGATGCTATCAGTGCTTTCATCGGTGCTATCTTCAATTTTTTCTTCGGTGCTTGTTTCTACGCCGCTTTCTATTTCTGATTCGGAATAAGCATTGTCTGACGCAGGATCATCTACCCAGAGCATAGTTGTGTCATCTGGAGTGAAGTCCTTCTTATCAAGACATAGCCCTATCATCAGGTTAGGAAATGAGATTACTGACTTATCAAGTCTGTCGTCGCTCTTCCATTTAACCAGGTTGATTCTTGGGTTCTTGAAGGCACCGCCTTCCTTTCTGAAGAAGGAGATAAGGTCAAGTGCTGCTTCGTTCTGCTCTTCTGGCAGGAGCGCACAGTCAGCGACAAGAACCATGTCGAGAACGTCACCCTTGGTCTGGTTGCCAGGGAGCTTTGTAACTCTCTTGGCATATTTCAGTACTAATTTTTTCTGCTTATCAGTAAATTTCATTGTTAATCCCTATAGCTGATTTGGTTATTCTGTAGCATCCTCATCCTTTTTGATGTACTTGGCATCGCCGAACCCGATGATCAGGTTTCCGACGAATGGGAAGAAGAACAGGATGATTGTCATGAAGATGCCCATTCCGAAGGCTTTGCTCTTCTTGTAAGCAAAGATGATGGAAAGGATTGTCAGTGCCGCCGACATAAACCAGAAGACGAAACCTGCAAATCCTTGTGCATCTGCGGGAACGAACCATGACAGTATGAAGAGGATGATATAGCCGAGACCGAAATTGTAGCTCCATACCTTGCCATACTCAAAGTAATCACTCACAAACGGAATCAGACCAAGCCACCCGGGCTCGCCGTACTTTACAAACACCTTCCATGCTGTCGCAAGCTTCAGCACAAAAAATAAAATTGAAATGATTCCATATAAAGAAAGAATTGCAAATATCGCTGCTGTCATTTCATCCCACCATTTCTCCGCGCTTTTCAGGAGAAATGGCGGGGCTAAAAATTGTGAAGCGCAGCAAAACAATTTTTAGCATAATAAAAAGTGCTGTGCACTTTTTTCCTTATCCCACCATTCTCCGCGCTTTTAGGAGCGCGGAACTCTCAGAATATACCTAGTGTTGTACCTGCCTGTTATCATACCACAAAATACGGAGTTTTGACAGAGTTTCTGCCATTACCGTTGCATTCCCGCATGAACTAAAAGCTTATGTCGCAATAGGAAACATCAATGCAACGAGTGGAGA
>DCHL01000149.1 GCA_002317595.1 Lachnospiraceae bacterium UBA1753
AATGTGCTGGTAAATAACCCGGAGAATGCGGCCGTAATTGAAATGCTCTTTATGGGTGCCAGTGTCAGGTTTCATGTGCACACATTTTTTGCACTGACCGGAGCGCAGATGAATGCAAAACTGAACGGGACATCCATTTCGACCTATAAGGCCTATGAGGTGAAAAAGGGAGACCTTCTTGAAATTGGAACTGCCACAAGTGGAAGGTATGGATATCTGGCTGTTGCGGGCGGATTGCTCTTGCCAGAAGTGATGGGAAGCCGTTCAACAAACCTGAAGTGCAAAATTGGTGGAGTTCAGGGCAGAGCCCTCATAGCCGGTGACAGGATAGAGATAAAAGAGTACACAGGTTTCCTATGGAATCTGTACCTGAAGGAGATGAGGGCGCCGGAATATCCGAATAAGCTAGACCTTCATGTCATCTACGGACCACAGGATGATTATTTTACCCAGGAGGGCCTTAGGACATTCTGCGAAAGCATTTATCGGGTTACAGATGAGTCAGACAGAATGGGCTATCGAATGGATGGTCCTGCCATCGCCTGCAAGGACAGCGTGGATATTTTGTCAGACGGCATTGTATTTGGATCCATTCAGGTTCCTGCGAGTGGTAAGCCAATGATTCTGATGGCGGACCGTCAGACAACAGGCGGATATGCCAAGATTGCAACTGTGATAGCTGCTGACCTCCACAGGCTGGCACAATGCATGCCGGGAAGTTCGATACAGTTCATCCCCGTTTCCATGAAGGAATGTGAGAGGCTAAGTCGAATCGAGGAGAGAGATAGAAAGCGGTTCAGGCGTAAGAGCGGATATAAGGAGAGCAGAATATGATTAACACAGAAGGACTGTCACCGGCTCAGGTGAGGGAGCTTATAAGAGAAGAAAAAATAACAGTACCTACTTCGGGAATGTGTCCGGGGTATGCCCAGGCGAATCTCGTCATTCTGCCGAAGGAATACGCCTATGATTTCCTGCTGTTTGCAGAGCGGAATCCAAAGCCCTGCCCGATTCTTGAGGTGTCTGACGAGGGAAGCAGATACCTGAAAAAAATTGCACCAGGAGCAGACATCGCAAAGGATATTCCAAAATACCGCATCTATGAGAATGGTGTAATGACTGGGGAATATACGGATGTGTCCTCCTTCTGGAGGGATGACCTGGTCAGCTTCCTTATTGGCTGCAGCTTCTCTTTTGAGTCGGAACTGATTGAAGCAGGCATCGAAATGCGTCATAATACACTTGGCTGTAACGTGCCTATGTACCTGACCAATATTCCCTGCGAGAATGCAGGAATTTTCCATGGTAACATGGTTGTGAGTATGAGACCTATCCCCTATGAGCAGGTGGTGAAGTCTGTTACAGTAACAGCAGCCATTCCCAGGGTGCATGGTGCACCCGTTCATATCGGAGATCCTTCAGTCATCGGTATTTCGGATATAGGCAAGCCTGATTTTGGTGATCCCGTTACCTTCAAGCCAGGAGAAGTTCCTGTATTCTGGGCTTGCGGTGTAACTCCTCAGGCGGCAGTAATGGCGACGAAGCCTCCTTTTGTCATCACACATGCACCAGGGCATATGCTGATTACTGATGTGAAAAATGTTGAGCTTAAGGGATGATTGTTAATTGTAAGAGAGGTACGGATGATGTACAAAATTGATTTAAACTGCGATTTAGGGGAGAGCTTCGGTGCATATACTATCGGTTCGGACGACCAGATCATCCCCTTCATTTCATCTGCGAATGTGGCCTGTGGTTTTCATGCCTCCGACCCTGTCGTGATGCAAAAGACAGTGGAGATGTGTGCAAAAAATAATGTGTGCGTCGGTGCGCACCCAGGATTTATGGATCTGATGGGCTTTGGGCGAAGACCAATGAAGATATCACCTGCAGAGGCGAAGGCTTACATCATATATCAGGTAGGCGCACTAAAGGCATTCTGTGAGGCTAATGGAGTGAAGCTTCAGCACGTTAAGCCTCATGGTGCCCTCTACAATATGGCAGGGAAGGATTACGGCCTTGCCATGGGTATTTGTGAAGGAGTGAAGGCTGTGGACCCATCTCTGATTATGTATGTACTCTCTGGCAGTCAGATGCAGAAGGCTGCGGAGGACTGCGGACTTAAGATTGCCCGTGAAGTGTTTGCAGATAGAGGCTATATGGCAGATGGTTCTCTTGTCCCCAGAGGACAGGAAGGCGCAATGATTACGGATGACAATATTGCAATGGCCCGGGTGATCCGCATGATTAAGGAACATAAGGTCACTGCAGTAGATGGAACAGAGGTGGAGATCATCCCTGATACTATCTGTGTACACGGGGACGGAGAAAAGGCCATTTTGTTTGTTAAGGGGATTATCGAGGCGTTTGAGAAAGAGCAGATAGCCATGACACCCACAGGAGATTTTGTGTAGCTGATTCTTGAACACAGCGTATTGGATTGCGAATGCCCGAAATAATAAATATTAAAATTTTTCTTGACAAAAATAGTAATCTCCATTTAGTATGCAATTAATCAAATATGAAATGTGTCTTGCTTTCAGGACGCAGCTTACTTCTCCACGATGGTGTGGAACAAGTAGATGCATATTTCCAAAGTTTATTCTTAGAAGGATTTCATCTCGAAATCCTTCTTTTTTTTGGAGATGGGGGAGGTCCATTTCATAAAAGAAAAGGAGGAAAGTGTTATGATAGAAATTATTACCAACGTAAACAATGCCATAAACGGTGCAGTATGGGGCTGGCCGGCTCTGATCCTTTTGGGTTTTGTCGGTGTACTCATGACAATTGTAACTAAATTTTTCCAGGTGAGCCATTGGGGGCATTGGTGGAAGATGACACTGGGTGCAATCTTCAAGGATAAGAATGTAACCGGTCACACAAAGGATGCTTCCATTTCCCAGTTCCAGTCACTTTGTACAGCTCTTGCTGCTACAGTAGGTACAGGTAACATCGTAGGTGTTGCAGGTGCTATCGCAACTGGTGGTCCTGGTGCAGTATTCTGGATGTGGGTAATCGCATTCTTCGGAATGATGACAAACTACTCTGAGAATGTTCTCGGTATTCTCTACAGAAGAAAGAGTGAGACCGGCGAATGGCGTGGTGGTGCAATGTACTACTTAAGAGATGGTCTTGGAGCAAAGAATAATATGAAGACTGTAGGTGCAGTACTTGCATGGCTCTTCTCTCTGTTCTGCTTACTTGCTTCCTTCGGTATCGGTAACATGAGTCAGGTTAACTCAATGGTTTCAAATGTTAACAGTGCTTTTGGTATTCCGAAGATCGCAGTTGGTATTTTCCTTGTAATCGCAGTTGGTATCGTAATCATCGGTGGTCTTAAGAGAGTTGCTACTATCACAGAGAAGCTCGTTCCCTTCATGGTAATTCTTTACTTCATCGGAGCAATCATTATCATTATTCTTCATGCTGGACAGATACCTGCAATCTTTACCGCAATCTTTAAGGGTGCGTTCTCAGTGCAGGCAGTTGCAGGTGGTGGCTTTGGTGCCGGTATTGCAATGGCAATGAAGATGGGATTCAAGCGTGGTGTATTCTCTAACGAGGCTGGTCTTGGTTCTTCCGTAATGGTACACTCAAGCTCAAATGTTAAGGAGCCTATCCGTCAGGGTATGTGGGGTATCTTCGAGGTATTCGCTGATACAATCATCGTTTGTACACTTACAGCACTTGTTCTTCTTGGATCTGGTGCAATCGACCTTACAACAGGTGAGGCTTCACAGACAATTCTTGATACAATCGGTGGTTCTTCAAACCTGATGAGCTACTCCTTCGGACAGGTATTCGGCGTATTCGGACAGGCATTCATCGCAATTGCGATCCTGCTCTTCGCTTACTCTACAGTACTTGGCTGGAGCCATTATGGAGCAACTGCATGCAGCTATCTCTTCGGTGAGAAGGCAGTTCTTCCCTACAGAATCGTATTCGTAATTATCGTGCTTCTTGGTTCTATCATGACAGCACAGCTTGCATGGGATATTTCAGACACCTTCAATGGTCTGATGATGCTTCCCAACTTGATTGGTGTACTTGTTCTTTCACCTCAGGTTGCAAAGGCTACAAAGAATTACGTGGCAAGACATTTCGCAGGCTCTGATGAGAAGCCGATGCTCTCAATGTTTGATGATATTCAGGCAGCACAGGAGAAGGCGCTCGCAGAAGAGGGCGACGACTAATAGGTTTCGCTTTTGAAATAAATAGGAAATGAAGATGGGCTGTCGCATCGCGGCAGCCTTCTTTATTGTGCCTAAAGGTGTATAAGATGCTGCTCAGTGCTACAGTGTTTGAATCGTCAACAGATTCAGATGGATATTCTTGATTGATGACAAGACCGGCATCAATTCGCATCCATGCTCAATTGATGCCTACCGCGCACATCCGTGTGCGCGGTTCTTTGTGCACAGACTGAATCTGGACGATTCTAAACACTTTCGCATTCGCATTCTCTTGCACACCTTTGGCACAACGAATAATTGCCGCTGTTGCACAACAATATATCTCCATTTCAATAATTGATTACATATCTTGCGGGCGAAATATTAGTGATAATGCTAGCCATTTTTGGCGAGTTGGCTCGGTGTGCATGAAAAGTGGGATGGGTGGAAACGCCGCGAGGGTACATTGGTGCATGTGAATGCGAAGGGGCCTATAATCATCCGGATTCAGTCAGAAATAGAGAACGCCGCGCATGGACGCGCGGCGTAGGTGCCAAATGAGCACGGATGCGAATTGGCACCGGTCTCGTTCGTATGATTAAATTATCTCTGAATCCGCAGATGATTAAGGTCTCGTAGCACTGAACATGCCCAAGTACCCTTGCGGCGTTAAACTCATCACATTTTTATGTTACAGACTCTTTATGTTACAGGCTCTTGATCAGGTCGGCCAGGAGCTGGGCACTCTTCTCGATTCCGATTGTGCCAGTGTCGAGGCAGATATTGTAGAGGTCGCTGTT
>DCHL01000048.1 GCA_002317595.1 Lachnospiraceae bacterium UBA1753
AAAATAGGATTTCGCCTTTTTGATGGAATTTTTAAAATATCTCTATCCTTAAGCGAAATACCACTTACCATTCCACCTGGCGAGTATATCTCAATTCTGTCATCAAACATGTCTATATGAACTTCACTACCCAATTCTGTATAGCTTCTATGAATTAGAGCATTTACAATCCCTTCTAGAACTGCTCGTTCAGGATAGTCCGGCATCTCAACCCTTCTATCAGATTCTTTGCGCCATGCCTTTTTTGAATTATTTGTCACGAAATCAATTCCCGCCTGCAAAAGCACAACAAGACCACCTGAATATTCCTTATCATCTATAGCATCTATTATCCCATCTGCTTTTGTTTTTCCACTCCATCTAGTACAAAATAACCTCGATTGTTTTACTGGTGATTCATCTGCTAAAAGTGCTCCTGCATTAGTTAAATTACCATTCTCATCGATAAGTCCAAACGATTCGTAATCACTTTCCTCAAAGGTATTGCCAGTCCTTTGCTTATAAACAGATTTTAATTTTGTAAATGACATATCAGAAAAACTATATCTTGATTTTAGACTATCATATGTTTCGCCACTTCCTTTAAGAACTAACTCTCTAATCTTCAATGGTTCAGCCGGAACACTTTCATTTCCTATTCTGATATATGCAATAAGTTGACCATCGCCCTCATAATAATATGGGGTTTGTTGTCCAGCCAAAATTTTTACAACAATAATTGTTGCTCCTTCAATCTTTTCGAAAGAAATATCAATATCCGGTATAGGATTCAAATGAACCTTTATAGCCTCACTAATAATCTCAGCATCTTTTTCTGGTTCATCTAAACCAACTACAGTCCCATCATCAGCAACACCAAAATACAAAGACCCACCGCTACCATTTGCAAAAGCACAAACACTCTTGCACCAGCTTTTAGGTTTCTTTGATTCTACAGCCTGTTTTTTATCATATTCGGATGTTTCACCTATTAAATCTTTTATATTCATAAATCATTCCTTATTTCACAATCTTTTTGGGTCCTCTTTTTAACTCAGTAGGTTTTTCTGCAGTAATTGGAATTAACCATGTATTTCCTTTTAGTTCAGCACCTATTATCCTGCCTTCTTTACATAGTTTTGACACTCTTCGGCTTGTAATATTCCATTTGGTTGCAATCTCTTGTGTTGTTAAAAAATCCATATCGAACCTCCAAAAATATTATATTCCTCAAGAAGAACAAAATCAATTATTGCTTATTTTATCCATCCATTTTCTTGCCTGCTCTCTCGGTTCCTCAGATACCCTTCTTGGTTTACGATAACTAACGGATGATTTAGGCATTTCATAGGTCTTGTCGATATCTGTTACCCTTGCTCGGTTTCGAGCAGGTTTAAGCGGTTGTGGTGGAATCTGCGCCTTTTTACGCGATTTTACACCATTCCTCTTACTGCCAATTTCTCAGATTGGGTGTAATATCCTCACACATTAAGACTTTTACACCACTTTATGGCATAGCGATGGTGTAATAAGTTTCTTTTTGCAGATTTTTACACCACCGGATTCTCTACGCACTTTCCATCACAATTCAAAAAGGTGGAATCCAGCTCCAATCTCGAAATATTCCACCATTTTGAATCTCGCGAACGGTGTAAAAAGTTTCTGAACTCGCCTTTTTACACCCATACAGAAATCTCAGCTCTTTTGTATGGTGGAAATTTAATCAAATCCACTCTTATTACACCCATTTTCTGGCAGCAAGGTGTAAAATAGCTTCTTTTTCAGAAATTTACACCCACCAATAACCATTTCAAAAGCACTATCATCTCCACACGCACAAGCACCATCATCTCCTCACACAAGCACCATCATCTCCACATACAAAAGCAGCCCCACGCAGATCAAAAGATCCGCGCGGGGCCGCATCATAACTCAACTCACTTATTTCAAAGCTACCGATTACAGGAAATAAACCGGAATATCGTCTCCTACGCCAAATGTCTCATTGGGCATTGCATCCCTGTCGAGGACGCCTGCGCTGGGCTGGTATACGATCTTGTCAAGAACCTCAGCTGAAGGAGCAGCGATAACCGCCTTCTCAGTAACCTTGGAAACAGGCTTTTCAGCAGCCTTGGAAACCGCCTTCTTGGCAGGAGCCTTCTTCGCAGGAGATTTCTTAGTCTCAGTCTTCTTAGCCGCAGTCTTTGTAGCTGTTTTCTTAGCAGGCGTCTTCGCTGCCTTAGTTTCTGCAGCTACTTCCTTCTCAGCTGCAGCTGCTGCCTTAGTTTCTACAGCTGCTGCCTTCTCAGCTACAGGCGCTGCCTTAGCCTCCTTGACCGATGCTGCCTCCTTAGCCGGTGCAGCAGCCTTCTTCACTGATGCCTTTGCTGCCCTTGATACACTTCCTTTACCTACTGCCATAACTGATTACCTCCTCTGATAACTGTTTAAATTCCTTTGCACTTCTGGTATTCTTCTTGAACGCTGCCACAGGCTTCGATGCGTCCTGTGCCCACTCAACAGAAGAATCCACATGTATTGAAGTCTCAAACACATTCATATCCTCGAACCCATCCAGAATCTCCTTGGTCTGGCGATAGTAGTTCTTCCTCTCATCGACCTTAGTGATAAGGATGCCCATGATTGATGCATCGGTCATATCCTCAAGTCCCGCCAGGAAGTCAAACATATTGGCAAGTCCGAAGAGTCCCCAGGGCGATGCCTCAACTGGAATGATAACCTTGTCCGAAGCACACAGGATATTGATAACCCAGGTTCCGAGTGTCGGCGGCGCGTCAATGAGGATGTAGTCGTACACGCCAGACTCCTTAATTTTCTTCAGGCACTTCTTGAGAACAAGCTCGCGCTGCATCATGGTGAAAAGTTCGTACTCCACCTGACTCATCAGTGTAGACGAAGGAACCAGGTCGAGATTCTCGTAAGGGGTCGGCGTGATATAATCCGTCAGGTCCTTCTTGCCACGCACAGCCTCATAGAGATTGTGTCCGCTTTCAGCCATCTCAAGAACCTTATCCTCGTCAAAAAATGAAAGAGACAGGTTCAGCTGCATATCACCATCCACCATCAGGACCTTCTTGCCCGCCTGAGACAGTTCGTAGGCCAGGTTCGCACACACAGTGGACTTTCCACTTCCACCCTTATTATTTGTAAAACATATGGTTATTGTCATCATATCACCCCCAGTTTCCTGAGTCCGTTGCTGATTCCGCCCTCAAACAGCGGCTCAGTGACAAAGGTCGCCATCTTTATCATCTCAGGTGTCGCATCTCCCATCGCCACTTTTGTCTTCACGGCCTTGAACATATCTATATCATTATTGCTGTCGCCAAATGCCACAGTATCTTCAAAGTCCACACCCAGCACTCCCGTCAGTACTGCAAGGGCTATTCCCTTGGAATGTCCCTTGGCAATCATCTCGACCGTGCTTCCGACAAAAGCACCCTCATGCCAGATAGCGTCAAAGATATCCGACAGTTCACTGACAGCCTTCTCGGCATTACATCCCGGGAGCCGCTTTGCACTTATCTTATTAATATGAAGATTGTCCTCATTTCCGCGGATGGTTCTATGCTTATCCCCAAGCACCTGCGTAATCAAATCAGCGAACCAGTCGACCTCCGTCGTGTACTCATCAAGGTCATAGTACATGTGGGCATTGCCCTCCATTACAGGTACCAGTCCATTCTGACGAAGCACCTCCATCGCATGCCTCGCCGTGTCAAGCGGAAGTTCAAAGTCATAGACCGGCTTGCCCTGATACTCGATGTACGCTCCCATGTTGCTGATAATTCCCGAGAACGGGAGTTCAAGTGCTTCCTTAGGAATGAAAGCTCTGCTTCTTCCCGTACACAGGAAAGCCTTGTGCCCATTTGCCACAAGCTGCCTGATAGCCAGCTTCGCATCCTCAGGAATCCCGCGTTTTATATCCAGGATAGTGCCATCTGCGTCAAAAAATATATATTTTTCAGCCATATCTCTGTATCTCTATAAAAAATATCCCCGTGCAATAATGTCTCATTCTCTAGTGCAATTACGCCTCAATCTCTAGCATAATCACACTTCAATCTCTAGTGCAATCACACCTCATTCTCTAGTGCAATCACACCTCATTCTCTAGTGCAATCACGCCTCAATCTCCAGTGCGTTCATCGCATCAACCACATCCCAGAGCATCTGGTTTGTAACCTTGCCACCGCCAAAGCTTAAGAGTGCCTTGAGCGGAAGATCCGCAAGCATTGCCTCCTGCATCTCTGTGGAGATAGCCTCTGCCGCTGATTCACCATCCGCATCGCTTCCAAGGATATAGCCCTCAAGAAGCGGCTCCACAAGTGCCTTACACTCGGGAAATCTGAAGATATCAGCCATCGGCGTTGTGTAAGAGAATCTCACAGGGCGCTTTCCAGTTCCAGCAACAGCAACAGCCGCGCTCGCCTTGATGTCTCTTGAAGACTCACCGATCTCAATGACATACTCGCCATCCTCAACAACCCACTTATGGACCTCAGTATCCCAAAGTGCAAACGCACGCGAGTCGATGGTAAAGCTGACTGTCTTACTCTCTCCAGGATTAAGCTCCGTCTTAACAAATCCCTTGAGTTCCCTTATAGCCCTGTCAGTTCCATCCTGAGGTGCCCTGACATAGAGCTGTGCAACCGCCTTACCACGCACCTTGCCAATATTTTTTACCGTGGCAGTTACCGTCAGTTCCTCACCCTCAGTGAAGCTCTTTGATGACAGTCTCATGTCGTGGTACTCAAACTCCGTGTAAGAAAGACCGAAGCCAAACGGGAACATAACAGGCATATTTTTCTTATCATAATACCTGTATCCCACATAGATACCCTCGCGATATTCCGCCACATCCTTCTTTCCGGGGAAAAATAAGTAGCTTGGGTTATCTTCATACTTTAAGGGGAAGGTCTCAGCGAGGTGTCCCGAAGGATTCTTGCGTCCAAACAGCAGTTCAATGGTAGCCCCGCCGACCGCCTGTCCACCAAGATACATCTCGAGCACTCCAGGTACTTTGTCAAGCCATGGCATCTCCATGGGCGAACCGTTATGAAGTACTACCACAGTGTTAGGCTGGACCTTCACCACCTCGTCGATAAGCTTAAGCTGACACCCTGGCATTGACATATGCTTTCTGTCATAACCCTCAGACTCAAAGGAATCAGGAAGTCCGGCAAAAATCACTGCCTTATCTGCCTTCATTGCAGCCTGAACCGCCTCTGCAATCATACCCTCATCAACAACATCATCCTTATCGTCGTATCCCTGAGCATAAATAATCTTTGCCTTGATACCATACTTAGGATCAGCAGCTGCCTCCAGCGCACTCTCGGTCTTATGGCAGTTGATGTGTGAACTTCCACCGCCCTGGAATCTCGGCTTCTTGGCATACTTTCCAATGAACGCGATTGTGCCATCATTAGGAATAGGAAGAATCCTGTCCTCATTCTTGAGAAGTACTGCGCACTCCGCCTCAGTCTCTCTTGCAAGCTCGTGGTCCGCATCCATATCCCATGCTGTGTCTGGAGCCTTGCTGCTCTCATATTTTTCAACAAGCTTAAGAATTCTCTCAACCAGACGGTCCAGTACTTCCTCGGGGAGCTTGCCACTCTTAACGGCCTCAAGAACCAGCTTGTCATTCTCGCCGAAGGAAGGTGGCATCTCAAGGTCAAGGCCCGCTGCCACTCCTGCAACTCTGTCATTGACAGCGCCCCAGTCACTCATCACAAGACCATCAAATCCCCACTCGTCCCTGAGGATATCTGTAAGCGTCGTCTTATTCTCACTTCCATACACGCCGTTTATCTTGTTGTATGAGCACATCACAGTCCAGGGTTCGCCCTCCTTGATAGCGCCTTCGAACGCTGCCAGGTAAATCTCCCTGAATGCACGCTCATCAACCTGCGAATCCGTCGTCATCCTGCGGTACTCCTGGTTGTTCACGGCAAAATGCTTGATTGAGGTGCCGACCTTCTTACTCTGGACACCCTTAATAAGACTTCCGGCCATCTGCGATGCCAGATAGGGATCCTCAGATACATACTCAAAGTTTCTTCCGCACAGCGGTGACCTCTTGATATTGACAGCCGGCCCCAGCAATACTGCAACGCCCTCATGCTGGCACTCATCGCCAAGAGCCGCACCCATCTTCGCAAGCAGTTCCCTGTCAAAGGATGATGATGTCGCACATGCTGCCGGAAAACACACTGCCTTAATACTGTCGTTCACCCCGAGATTGTCTCCGCCTTCGTCCTGCTTCCTCAGTCCGTGCGGGCCGTCAGAAACCATGATAGCAGGAATCCCCAGACGCTCCACAGCCTGTGTATGCCAGAAATCCTGACCAGAGCACATAGACGCCTTCTCTTCCAGCGTCATCTCAGAAATAATTTTCTTGATATCCATTTCCTTCTCCTATCAAATTCCCAAAATACATCTTGTGTACCATAACCCTAATGCATACATTATATACCACTATGTTGTGTATTGTCTTTAATTAAATGGGATAAAAATAATGCAATATTCACCTGATTAGATTTTTTACTTATTGACAAGAGCAAATGTTTGCGATAATATATCTTCGTTGTCGGCAGAAGCGGATACGATGTGCGCTTAGCTCAGCTGGATAGAGCGTTTGGCTACGGACCAAAAGGTCGGGGGTTCGAATCCTCTAGCGCACGTACAAAAGGAAGCACGAAGGTGCTTCCTTTTTTCTTTGCGCTGAGGATTTCTCCGCTCCGCTCCGGTCGGCGCATAACCCTCAAAATGAAATCCACGGATGAGACTGCAATCAGCAGCAGCTCATACGAAATAGTCGAGGGTTCTTACCTTAATAACGTAAAGAAGGGCACAGCAAGCTTATATGTTAGAGGAAAAAATGATAAGGGCGGCTTATTAAAGGTCACATTCAAGATAAAGGCACAGCCCTAAATCCACTGAAAATTTCATGCAGGATTATGAGCCACTCATAGCCCCCGCACCCAAAAAGGGCCACCGCTTCGATGACTTTTCATCAAAGCGGCGGCCCTTCATTCTTCTTAATTGAAAATATACCAAAACCCTCTTCTATTATTCTTTCTCACTTGTTCCTATTATTCCTTCTCACTCATCCTCGTGAAGATATTCGCCAGGATGGCGCCTGATATATTGTGCCATACCGAAAAGATAGCTCCAGGAACAGTGGCCATCGCCAGGTCGGGGAACGCCGTGCCTGCGAGAGATGTGGCAAGACCTGAATTCTGCATTCCAATCTCGATTGACAGAGCCTTCTTCTTTGAGATCGGGAGCTTCAAAACCACACCTAACAGATAGCCACAGGCATATCCGCAGAGGTTGTGAAGGATTACTACCACAAACACAATCATACCTGTTGACAGGATCTTCTCAGAATTGTGAGAGACAACTGATGCAACAATAAGTGTTATGGCGATTACCGAAATCATCGGCAGAACATTCGTAATCCTCCTGGTGTATTCCCCGAAAAATCTGTTGATGATAAATCCAAGAAGAATCGGAACTATAACAACCTTTATAATTGAAAGGAACATACTAACAGGGTCAACCGTCACTGTGGTCTTCAGCAGCAGGTATGTAATTGCCGGAGTGAGGAACGGAGCAAGGAGTGTATTCACGCTTGTCATTCCAACCGACAGAGCCACATCACCCTTACTAAGATAGGTGATTACATTACTTGAGGTTCCGCCCGGACAGGTTCCGACAAGAATCACACCAGCGAGCAGTCCTGCCTCCAGGCCGAACACCTTTCCAATCAGGAAGGCAAGAAGAGGCATGATTGTAAACTGTGCAATACATCCAATAATGATATCCTTGGGCCTTGTGAACACAATCCTGAAATCCTCAAGATTAAGCGTAAGTCCCATTCCAAACATAACTACCATCAGAAGGTAATTAATCCAGGACGTGTTAATCCAGATAAGGGATCTGGGAACAAATAACGCCAGTGCAGCAACCACAAGCACTATTACCGCCATATACTTTCCAAGTATTACAGAAATCTTTTCCAGAAGCTTCATTTACTATCTCCTCACGTTACGCTTCGCCCGCATCATCAAAACAGCGCGCTCACATCAACTAAGCATTATCTCTCGTTCACCTAAATATCAATATCCTTGACATACAGGAACAGGCTCTGGTAGTCGTCACTGTAGTCATTTGCAGGAATGATTTCCATCATGACCTTCTTAAATCCATCATCATATTTTCTTCTGTAAGAAATGCTGAGGGACGATTTCCTGCTCTTGAAATACTCTTTCATATATTCAATATCAGTTAATCTCAGGTACTCATCAAGGTCATCCGGATGAACCTGGCCTGATTTTCCAAAGGAAGCGAGCCACTCTGATATTTTTTCCGCAAATCCCTTTTCTGTGGTCTGCTCGCTTTCATTCATATTGATGATCTTGTAGGAATCCTCAGTCAGGTTAATTCCAAGAATCTTTGTATAGAGGTTACACAGTGCCTTGTGGGCATCCTGCTGGCCTCTTCTGTCGACGCCCTGCCTTCTGTAGTGGGCAGCCTTGGCGGCGTACATCCTCTCTTCAGCAACTGCTCCAAGCTGCCTTGTCGATGCGTCGGGTAATTCATGCTTACTTACCCATCCATAGGATACTGTCAGGCTGTCAATCAGCTTGCCAGACCAGCCAGACACAGTAGCGTCAAAATTCTCCAGCACACTCTCAATCTCAGACTCGTTACAGAACAGGATCGCCACAAATTCATCTCCGCCTATCCTGTACAGATTCCCATAAGACCCCAGGGCATCCTTCATACACTGGCAGGCGCCAATAATCAGTTCATCTCCCGCCATATGTCCCTTTGTATCATTGACAACCTTCAGACCATTTACGTCAATTGAGACATAAATGAAATTATCCTCTTCAGGCTTATCGTTATGCTGATAAATACTCTCTTCATATGCACGGCGGTTAAGGAGACCTGTCATCTCATCCGTCTGTGTCTTTTTAATCAGCCTTTCCTGCTCCCGCTTCTCTTCATCAATAATCCTTGAAGCAAAAAGTACCTTGGTTGGCTTTCCTTCGTCATCCTTTTCCATGGTGATAAAGCTTGCAAGGAACCAGCCGACATTTTTTCCAAGGAATTCCCGTGAAATAATCTGTCTATTCTTCATTCGACCGGGAACTGAAATAAGGTTCGTAAATTCCAGTGCATCCTCCAGGTAAGCACTATCTGTAACCGTATTCATCACCTGCTTCATCATGAAGGTTGCACCCTGCTTATGATTTACGATATCCTTAACCTCATTTTTTGCATTGAATTCCACAGCAGTATCCGCCTTCAGATCAAGCACATGCAGACTGTAGAAGATACCACCAAGAGATCCGAGCGTTGCATAGTATTCCCTCTTCTCATCCAGGGCCTCCTGTAGCTTTAACATCTGGGCCTGCTCCTTACGTACCACCTCATCAACATCATAGTGATAACCCCTAAGCAGGAACCCCCCGGGGATAAGCTGGGCGGTTCCGCCACATCTGACATAGCGGACCCCCTTTGTCGGGTGTATCCACTTGTAGGTATTCTCATCAAAATATCCCTTCTGCATGAGTGATACACTGTGAAGCACGGACTCAACTGCCTCCGGTGTAATGTTAGCAAACCAGTCTGTGTAGGTCTCTTCAGGTGTCCTGTCCTGGCCCTCTGTACCCAGCAGCCTCTTCATTGTTTCATCAACATACATACGAGGTTCTTCTTTTTCAACCAGCTCAATTTTCCAGGTTCCCATATTTGCAGATGCAATAATGTCACGTATTTCTGATATCTGCTCAAAAGCGCGCTTGTTTTCCTCGTTAAACAGTCTGTTCTCCTGCTCTAATCTCGCATTCTCAACCGCAACCTCTCTACGCATTTTAATATTGTGAAGGAGTACATACGCGGCATACAGGATTATAATCAGGCTGACGATTACTACCGCCGCTGTGGAATTTTTCGCGTTGTTGCCAATAATAGCATCAAAGGAAGAGCCGGGCACAACAAATACCACTCTCCAGTTTGTGTCAGGAATCGTCTTAATACATACTCGTCCCTCACCGTCACGGTCCTTAAACCTGATGGTTCCGTCAGTTTCGCTTCCCAGTACCCTCATGGAATTCTGCTTCTGTTCCTCCGAAAGACCATACTGATCTAAAAACATATCCAGGGACAGATCCTTGATATATTCACCATCAAAGGTCGAACAGATTACCATATTGTTCTCATCCAGCAGAAGGCCATAGATATCCTCCCCATAAATACTGCTTTCAAGAACAGACGCAATCTGTGATTTGGCCATAATGTATCCCGTTATTACACCGCAGGGTTTTCCGTCATGAATAAGCGGGGCATAAAAATTCATGAGGGTTTCCTGTGATGTCTTGGGGTGATAATTATTCCAAATTCCTGTATTCCCCTTCATTCCCTCAATATAGTATTCCCTGTCACTTGCATCAAAGGGTTCGCCAATGTTCATGACATTCATGCCATCAGCTCGAATATACTCAATAGCACCAAAGGGAGTATTTTCCACCATGGGTTCAATTTTTTCCGCAGGATTTTCAAGGGTATTACTCGTCATTGACTGAGAGATATTAACAGCAATTAAATTGATACTGTTTGTTGCATAAGCAATCTCATCCGACAATTCTGCTGACAGATGCTCCGCCATCTGATATAGAGCATTTTCAGCAGTAGTCTCAACCACAGTCCTCTGCCGCTCAATAAAAGCGAACAGCACCACTATAATCAGGACTGCAGCCACAACAGGCACTATTCTCCTGATAAGCTTCACCTGTTCCTTTGGAGGCTCCGGTCTGATTGGTATTTTGACATTTTCTGTATTCATAATTATCATTCCTTCCGAATTTGCACATACACCTTTATTTTATCATGTTCTTTCAAAAAACATAAGCATATCACCTAAAATAGGGCTGAAAAACCCTAAACAAACATAATCATATATAAAGGGGCTGTAAGTATATTATTTTCAAACCCCACATTTCCATCAACAAACTTATATCCAATAGAAATGTCCGTACTCTTTTCAATAATGGAATTTAAGGATTTTGCTTTCGTATTTCCGCTTTTTATCTCAATAGGAACTATGCATCCGTCCTTTTGAATCAAGAAATCCAGTTCCCTTTTTGTTGTTTCATTTCTGTAGAAAAATAACTTATACCCCTTTTTTGCCAGAATATCTGCGGCAACACACTCGTATATTCCACCTTTTGTATTTCCAGTGAAGCTATTTTGAATTATCTCCTTCTTAATTGCGTAATCGCGCATTGCAATAAGAAAAGAAACATCAGATGTGTACACCCTAAAAATGGTATCAGAAGAATAGTCCGTCAAATCATATCTTATATCGGTAACAGCATATGACATAAATATAATATTAGCGCGAATTAACCATTCCAAACTTGAAAAAAACTTTTGTGCTCTTCCCCCTTTTTCAACTTCCTTGTATTGGAACTTAGGATTTTCCTTGCCCAAAAGCTGTTTTGCCAGTGATGTATAGCACTTTTCAGCTTTAATCTTTTCCTCAGCGCTTGCATAATGAGCAATGTCAAACAGATATCCATTAAGGAGTTCACGCTGTATTTTATCGACCTTTGCCATATCATTTGACTGTACAAAACTCCATACCACCTCTGGCATTCCTCCTATTGCAGTATAAAGTCTAAACATACTCATAAATTTATTATGAATAGCATCTGGAACTTCCTTTCTGTCATCAAAATATCCCCTCACTTTTGAAATCATAGTTTCATCAATTCCCTGACTCCACAAAAACTCTTCAAAATCCAATCCAAACATCTTTATATTCTCTACATAGCCAACTGGATATGACGATGCTCTATTGTAATCTATACCCAACATCGATCCCGAAGCTATCACATCATAACGGCCGTCAATCGTCCAAAATTTTAACGATGTAATCGCCTGCTCACATTCCTGTATTTCGTCTAAAACAATCAAGGTTTTCCCTGCCACTAGTTTAGCTTTCCTTTTTTGAAGCTTAAAATTGAAAATCAATGTATCAACATCCAAATCCCCAGTAAAATTCTCTACTGCACTTGGTGTCTCCTTAAAATTCACGTAAAACAGCTCGTCATAGTAAGCTTCTCCAAACCGCTTTATTGCAAATGTCTTTCCCACCTGTCTTGCTCCATCAACGATTAGACTTTTTTTAGATGATTGATTTTTCCAATCCAGTAATAATCTATCTATTTTTCTTTGTAACATATATTACCCCCATGTGGACAAATATCTTTCCCAATCAATTTGCTTTCATCAACATTTTCGAAAGTTGATACATCCATTATATCAACATTTTCGAAAGTTGATGCATTCATTATATCAACATTTTCGAAAATAGCAACTATGCTATATTCCCATAAAAAAGCACTTCCCACAGAAAAAGGATTCAGCAGGAAGTGCCCATGTACAATTAGATTTTTTCAAAATCGACTAATTTGTAAACCAAAGCAAGTCTATTCAGTTATGGTAACAGTTTTCTCCAATCTCTTATTGTTATTCACAGCAATGACGGTCACTGTTCCAGGCGCCGTGCCCTTCAGCACACCCTTCTGGGTAATTTTGGCGTTTCCCGTGCCAGGCTTGACATCCCAGGTCGTCTTCTTGACACCGTTCTTAACAGAGAGCTTAATGCTCTTATTTACCTTGACTGTATCCTTGCCGGATATCGCCGGAGAATAGATATAGACCTTCGTCTTGTAGGACTTGCCGTTAACCTTGGCAACAACAGTAACCGTTCCCTTTGCCGTGGCTGTGAGAACGCCTGACTCGTCAACTGTGGCGTACTTCAGCTGCTTCTTTGATATGCTAAATTCCGCTGCCAGCTTGGTTCCAGTAAAACCAAGGTCAAGGGTTGCAGGCTCATCTTCAGAGTCAGCCGTGTTCATGGTATATGAACGCTGCGCAAAGGCAGGTGTTGCAATGGTGACATGCAGATAATAATGCATGCCAGTACTCGGCTTGATTACCTCTATATCGCAGGTTCCATCCTTCCTGGCAACGATAATTCCCTTAGAGGATATCGTCGCAACGGACTTATCTGTGGTTGTGGCTTTATATTCCTTTCCATCTGCCTTAACCTTCTTAAGTTCAGACTTAAGTGAGGTCAGCTTATTGCCCTTAACTAAGGTAATTCGGTAATGCTTCTCACTCTCATTCTCAGACAGAAGTTCTACAGGTTCAAGCTTGGTCCAGTGTGCATAAAGCGTCACTTCCTCGCCGCTGCCAAAAACTGTATCCGCCGTAATCAGGTTTCCGCCTTCCAGTGCATCAAACCATCCCACAAATTCGTAATCGTTACGAGTTGGAACAGGGAGTTCGCCATAGGGATCCCCAAATTTAATTTCCTTTGAAGGATCTCCCACCTCGCCTCCATTAGCATCAAAGTGCACGGGATAGTATCCGATATTCCAGTGTGCATACAAGGTATGATTCTCATCCTTCTCTACAACCGTGTCACTGGTAACCTTCGTTCCTGCCACAGCTTCCGTATACCAGCCCGAAAAGTTGTGGCCTATTCTTGTAGGTGTAGGCAGGGTTCCATACTTATCGCCAGATAATACAGTCTTTCCGCTCTCAGACACACTTCCACCATTAGCGTCAAATTTGACTTCATGGAGCATACCTGCGATTACTGTTTTTGTAATTACCTTCTTATCAGTATCGGTAGTGCTCTCATATGTAAACTTTACCGTTATGGTATGATCCTGAAGCTTTTTTATGAATTCCTGAATTTCTTCAGATGATTTTTCTTCGTTATAGATTAAACTGTACGATGCTCCTTCACCCTTAACCAGTTTAACTGCATCATCATACTTATCTGCATCTACTATTTCAGCTTTGAGTGAATAATCATCGCTGAGGTCCGTCAGACTGAAGTCCACCTTATCCGGCAGCTTTTTGGACACATCTCCATAAACCATCTTTTCACAGGACTGCTCTGCCTTTACGTAATACAGCACACATTCGGCACGGATGTAATTTTCATCCACGGCAGGATACTCTACAAAATTCCTTTCGCTGTTATCTTTATAAGCCAGGTCCTTGAAATTCGAACGACTTGATATGGATATTTTGTATTGACCCTCACTTGCAGGGTGTGAGCCTGATTTTGAACCCAAAAATGTTATCGGCATTTTCGCCTTGACCGTCTTATCATCCACCTTTTGAGAATCAGATGCATTACCTATGCTCAGACCTGATGAAGTAACTTCAACAGCCTCCCACTCCGCATTCTTATCCTTTCTGTACAGCAATTTATCAAAGGTACAATCACAATGAATAGAACTTCCATCCAAAGCGAGGCTGCTGTCACTACTTATTTTCAGGCCAATATCATGTTTGTTGTTATCATCTATTATTCTGCTAGTACCATCAAAATCAAAGGACATCGAATCGACGTCATTGAATATAATAATTATCAGAGTTCCATCTATGCTCCCCGATCCATCATTAAAACAAACCTTCACCACTGCCTTTCCAGGCTTCTTCGCTGTGATAGAGCCAGTTTTTGTATCCAAACTTATCAGGTCCGCGCCCTCAGTCACTTGGTAAGAAGTTGCAATTCCGCACAGGAAATGACGTTCCATATTTTCTACTTGAACTGTCGCTCCCACTTCATTTACTTTCGAAGTTGGTGCCCAGTCCGCTGAATATAACAGGCCTCTGTGATACGGTGCAGTCTGCCCAATGTGAAGCACAATCGGGTTAGCATTATAATCTCGCTTTTTTGAATCGGAATCTCCCTGGCGTTCCCATTTTTCCTTGTCATTACCCTCAAAAACAAAATACTTTTTAATTCCACCATCTGCCGGACTCTTCTCATCGACATATTTTTCTGAACATGTTTCGTTATCTGCGCAGTAAGAGCCTGGACTCGCCTTTAAAACAAAATTTCCATCTCCTGAAGTCTTGGAATTTATCTCATCTTCAGACTTTGCAATCTCCAGTTTGTCATCGGGAAATTTCCGAGTAATGCCTCGCGTATCAATTTCGAGAACATCGCTATCCGTTCTGAAGAAACCAGTAACATTTATCTTTCCAAGGTTAAGGCACTCTCTTAAATCGAGCTTCTGGGAAGTATACTCCTCATCGCATTTTGTCCTCACCTTGACATTCAGTTCCTCAAGGCTAATACATTGCCGTAAGCTTGACACATAATTCCCATGCACGCCTCCAAGCCAGTATCCGCCAAAATCAATTGTATTTAAGGAGTCACAGAAAAGTGCACTAATGTAAAACCTATTTGACTTCTGCTCATCTGGGAAATAGACACTTTCCAGACCCTTTGTATTATCGAGTATTACCTTCTCCAAATTCTCCAGTGTACTACATCCTTCACTGAGTCCCAAAATCTCATGATCTTCGTGCTGGTAATCATTGTTCGAAAAATTCAGATAGTTAAGCCCCGTACAATGTGAAATATCTAACTTAGTGTTAAGGATACAATATTCCAGTGTCAGCCTTTTCAGACTTGCAGGCAGGCTGATATCCGTGATTTTAATATAGCCATTCTTAGTATTACCAGAAATAATAAAAGTTCCTAGATTTGACAGTTTTGATATCTCCGACAAATCGATAGGTGCTCTGGAATATGTCTCATTAGTCTCTGACGATTTATCAATACGAAGCCACGTAATCTTATCAACTTCACTCTGTGCAATTGAAACAGTTTCACCATCCTTGGCCTTTTTATATATTCCTGAAAATGCCGGATTTGATTTTCCAAATTTTCTTTCAAGAAGATGTATGAACGCAATATCTTCAAATACAACTTCTCCGGCTTCCCCATTCTTATCTACCGTATTCGCCGATACCAATGTCTCAGATTCGTCATCCACCATTTCCTCAACTACGGTATTGGCATCTTCCGACAACTCCTCCTCAGACTTTATCTCCTCAGACTCCTCTCCATCAGCATACTCATCAGTATTCGTATCGGCATACTCATCAGCATACACATTAGTGAGCCAGGTTCCGTTGTTCATACCAATAATCATTGCTGCAACAAGAACCAGTGAGGTTATCTTTTTTATTTGTTTCATTATCTCTTTCTCTCTCATATCCATCCCTTTCATCCTAGGTCAGAATCACAATCTGCGTTATTATTATAGTAGAACTACGGCAAAAACATGTCAATAATCTTCCATTTGTTTTCAACGGTCACTTTTGCTACAATGAATAACAACGGCTAACACAAAGGAGGCAAAAGAACTATGAAAAAAAGTAACCTTACACACAGTATTGCAAAAAGGATAATGGTGATCACAGCAGTTGCAATTCTCGCATGCACATCCTTTGCAGGATGTGGCGCAAAGGGAGCATCTTCTGATGCAGCTGCAGCTTCATACCAGACCTATGAATTCGAGACCTTTGATGGCGAGACAGTCATAATCGACGCAGGCAACATCATCTCACAGGTTGCCAACGACAATCCTTTAGATTGGGCTGACCTTCCTGCAGATGCAGAGCAGGTGGCACCTGGCAGAGATTTGATTCTCTTTGCTGATGACAGCAACTACTATGTTGAGGATGCAGAGAACGGACTTGTAACAACCGTCAAGAGATAAGAATACTGACAGTATTCAATGGGACATAGGGTACATCCATCATTGGGGAATGATGGGAGTTATATAAAATAAATCAGCGTAGCTGCGTTATTTTAACGAAAGAATTGCGAAGCAATTCTTGAGTCTTTGAATTTACTATGGAGGGTATTTTCTATGAACAAGGAAAAAAAGAAACTATCGTTGGCAGGCCAGATTTTTATAGCTCTGATTCTGGCTATCATTGTTGGTCTGCTCATGCAGAATTATGCAGATTATGCAAATGACTTCATCAAGCCTTTTGGTACAATCTTTCTCAATCTGATTAAGTTTATCGTTGTACCGATTGTACTGCTTTCAATCATGAGCGGTATAGTATCAATGAAGGACATCCGCAAGGTTGGATCCATCGGAATCAAGACAATCATCTACTACCTGTGCACAACTGCCTTTGCCATCATCATTGGTCTTGTTGGCGGCAATCTTTTCAAGGGATTATTCCCTGTACTTTCTACATCAGACCTTGCCTACGAGGCAGCTGAGAGCACACCATTTATGGATGTTATTGTTAATATTTTCCCCAACAATTTCATCGCTCCCATGTCATCTGCTTCCATGCTCCAGGTCATCGTAATGGCTCTCATCTTTGGCTTCTCAATCATTCTCGTTGGCGAGAAGGCAAAGTCTGTGGCTGAGGGCGTTGACGCACTGAACCTCGTATGTATGAAGAGTATGGAGATGATCCTCAAGCTCTCGCCCGTCGGCGTGTTCTGCCTGCTCTGTCCCGTAGTTGCATCAAACGGTGCAGCAATCATCGGTTCACTTGCAATGGTTCTTCTTGTAGCCTACATCTGCTACGTTGTCCATATCGCACTTGTATATTCAATCTGCGTTAAGACCATGGGTGGCATCAGCCCTGTAGAGTTCTTCAAGTCACAGATGCCCGCAATGATGTTTGCATTCTCGAGTGCATCCAGCGTAGGTACACTTCCAATCAACCTTGAGGGAGTTAAGAAGATGGGCGTTTCGGAGGAGGTTGCTTCATTTGTACTTCCTCTTGGAGCCACAATCAACATGGACGGAACCGCTATCTACCAGGGTGTGTGTGCAATCTTTATTGCAGCCTGCTACGGCATCACACTTACACCTGCGCAGATGATTACAATCGTCCTCACGGCAACGCTCGCTTCAATCGGAACAGCCGGTGTTCCCGGTGCAGGAATGGTAATGCTCGCAATGGTCCTTACTTCTGTCGGACTTCCCGTTGAGGGTATCGCTCTTGTAGCTGGTGTTGACCGTATCTTCGATATGGGTCGAACAGTTGTCAACATTACTGGCGATGCATCATGTGCTGTCATCGTTTCCAACATCGAGAGCAAGAAAGCCCAGAAGTAATTCTAAGCAAACAGTTCATATAGGAGCTTCACATAAAACACAGACAGAATGAGCAACAGGAACGGACGGGTATACTTTCCACTGTTCTTGGAAAACATATTTGCACCAATGTAATTGCCTGCGATATTGAATGCCCCGGCAATCAGTCCAAGCGGAATAAGCACCTTGGCATTTAGCAGAAATACTGTAAGTGCAGCGAAATTGGTCGACCAGTTAATCACCTTTGTAAGACCATTGGCATTTGTCAGCTTCATTCGGGTAAAAATTGATAGAAGGAGTATAAGAAACGTTCCTGTCCCTGGTCCATAAAATCCGTCGTATATTCCGACGCCAAATGAGATCAGGCCAGACACGATGATATTCTTCTTATCAATCACAAGCTCTGTGTCATTTGTGAGCTCCTTATTTTTTAGAACATAAAATGCTGTCACTGGTACAATAACAAGGAGCAGCATTTTGAAATAGTAATCTGAAACCATCAGAGCCAGGTTGGCTCCGATTGAAGACCCGGCAAACGCTCCTGCCACACAGAGTGGGACGAATTTCCAGGGAACGAACCTGTCCTTAATATATTTTGCCGTGGCAATTGTGGTCCCCATACAGGAGCTCATCTTGTTAGTTGCAATGGCTGAGTGAATCGGCAGTCCCGCAAACAGATACGCCGGCAGGGAAATCAGTCCACCACCACCTGAAATCGCATCGACAAGGCCCGCCAGAAAAACCATCGGGCAGATTATAAACAGCTGTGTAATCGTCATAAAATCAACCTCATAAATTACTTACTTTTCAATATCCACGGATATTATGAGGTATCATTTTTGCAATATCAAGATATTATGCATAATAA
>DCHL01000068.1:0-566 GCA_002317595.1 Lachnospiraceae bacterium UBA1753
TTCCTGGAGTTCAGAATCTCTTCAACAGCCCTTGGCTGGGATGATGTAGGAGGATTTGCCGCACTTTGTATTCTGACAGCTGATGATGGTATATTTGATAAAAAGCTTATGAATATCATGAAGTCAAGGTGGCTTGATGAGGCTGACAGACTTGCTGGAATTGTTGCCGCTAATGATTTTGAGGTCGCAATGCGGCCCTGGGATTACAAGTGGGGCAGCAACATGGTGGTTCTTACTGCCGGAGATGTACTGCTCTTTGCATATGAACTGACTGGGGAAATGAAGTACCTTGAGGCGGCAATCAGCCAGGTTGATTATATCCTGGGAAGAAATGCCTGCGATGTGAGCTACGTGACTGGAAACGGCGAGCGCGCCTACGGGCATCCCCACAACCGTCCCACTGAGTCTGATGGCATAGAAGAAGCCATACCCGGACAGGTGAGCGGTGGCCCCAACAGCACACCCTGTGATGAACCTGCACTTGAGCTGCTGCCCGAGGGCTGTGCTCCCATGAAGTGCTATGTGGATCACTGGGGTTCCTACTCAACAAATGAGATTACCATCTA
>DCHL01000068.1:659-5631 GCA_002317595.1 Lachnospiraceae bacterium UBA1753
GAATATGGTGTAGTTAATAATTTCTTGAGTTTCTTTATCTGCTTTTTGGTCATGCCGCCAGAAAGCAGATAATTTTCTATATCCTTCTGATAATTGTTTTTCTGAAGTGTCTTATGGTCTGCATTTCCATGCAGGAGCATCATGAAGCTGTCAAAATATATCTCTTCAATCAGGTCGTAGGTCTCGGGATCTGAATCCTTGTCGATGCCGTAATAATTGTGATAGGTAATCATATAGTCATTGCGCATCTCCTTGTAGCTTGCACCGGCAAGTCCCTCAAGCAGGGCGCAGACAAATCCTGTACGGTCCATTCCCTCGTTGCAGTGGATGTAATAGGGTCCGTCATGGTCTATCATATCCTTCAGTCCATCTGCAATCCATACTGCATAATCGGGGTTTGTGTAGCTGAAGTCCATATCGACAAAGTAGACACTGTCGTTCTGGTACATATCCCATCCATAGGTGTAATAGGTGTCGTATTTCTCATCGTAGCTGCGGAAGGTCTTCTCGCTGTCAGCAAGGTCCAGGACATAGTTGATTCCCTTCTCCTCCATCAGTTCATTTACATATTCGCATCTGTTTCTGTTGTTGTTGACAGGTGATGCTCCGCGATAGAACTTGCCTGCTGCAATTTTTCCACCGGATAATTCACGGAAGTTGGCGAATACCTCACGGGAGGGGAAATCGGAGGGATTATCAGAGTACTCGATGTTCATTCGTTCTTCGGTGTACTTGTACTTACCCTTCTCGTGAAGAGTGATGGTGGCTGTTGTCGAGTTATCGATACCCTCCTCAATATAGAATCCAGGCAGGTAATTGCAGCACACATCGATTGAATTGTCATAGATATTTGGAGTCACATAATACTCAAAAAGGCGGCAGTAGTCATCGGTGTAGTAGGGGATGTTGTAATACACTTCACCGTTGCTCAGGGTCACGTCAACACCGTCACCGCGCGAAAAACCGAGCTCTTCAAACTCTGCAGGAGTGATTGGAAGGTAAAAGGAATCGTAGCGTTTGCCAGTGACCACATTCAGTTCTCCGGTCGTAACCTTGCCCTCTGTGTTCTCCTGGTCCTGGGTATTATCAACCTCGCTGTCAGCTGCAGGGGCAGAGTCAATTCCCATCTTTTTTGTATCAGGATCTGCAGAAGCATTTTTCTTTACCTTGATATCCTGCATGTCCTTCGCCGATTTGTTGCCAAGGATGTTTATGTACTCCTTGGTCTCATCCGAGGTGTTATCCTCGTCCTCATCGTCAGCATAACTGTCATTGGAGCCGTTGCCGTAGACAGTATCGTAGACATATTCTTCGGCTTCCCTGAAGAGGTCACTGCTACAGCCTGTGAGAAGGAGGGAGGGTATAATTAAGCATATCAGTAATTTTTTCATATTCTCAGATTCCCATTTCCATACATACGAAATCGCGCTCAAACAGTTCGCACTCGCCGACAATCTTAAAGCCGAGGGGTGTGTAGGAGGCAAGGGCTCTCTTGTGGTCTGGGCGCACCAGGAAGTGTACACCTCTGTTGCCGCGCTCCTTAAGAACCTTGATGGCATGCAATATCATACTGCGGGCGATGCCCTGATTCCACATATCCTCACGCACAACGAGTCTTGAGAGTTCACTCGCAGGGGCAATCTCTTCGCTCCAGCAGGAAAGTGCCTTCACATCTTCGTCATCATCAATTGAGATTGAGGCGATAATCTCACCCTTTTCATTTTTCATCACAATAAGTGCATCCCTTGACAGGTCAAAGTCCACGGTCTCTTCGCTGGGGTAATGCTCGTTCCAGCCAGCCGGGCCGCCCCACATACATCTGTAGAGCGACAGGACTTCCTGCTTGTCAGCAGGGGTAGCTAATACTATTTCGTTCATAAATAATGCTTTCACTAACAGGAATTATAGCTCATTGGGAACTATGCCTCATCTCTGAGCTATAACTTATGGGGAACTATACCTCAAAAATAAGGTCAGCGTATGTGGGGAATGGCCAGTAGTCCTTCTCCACCAGCATCTCAAGCCTGTCGGCGTATTCCCTGAGCTTCTCCATTCTGGGAACGACTTCCTCTCGGTATGAAAAAGCCTGCTCCTTGCCACGGGGCATTGCAGCAGCCATGCTTTCATTCTTCGCAAGCGAGGTGTATGCATCCTGGAGCTTGTCGAGAAGGTTGTTAATCTTGGCGAGCTGCTCCTTGGGAACGCGGGGTGTAACACCGGCAGTTGTGAACTTACATACAGTGTCAGCCAGCATGTTGCCATACTCGATGACAGCGGGAATGATCTGCTTTGAGGTCATATCCATCATAGTGAGTGCTTCAATGTTGACAGTCTTTGCATACTGCTCATAGAGGATCTCACTTCTTGAATGAAGCTCTGCCTCGGTGAAGATGCCGAATTTTTCAAAGAGCGCAACTGCCTTGTCCGTCGTCAGTGCACCAACTGCCTCAACCATTGAAGCGATGTTGGGAAGACCACGGCGCTCAGCTTCCTTAACCCATGCCTCTGAGTATCCGTCTCCGTTGAAGATTACGCGCTGATGCTTTGTAAAATATTCCTTGATGAGATCGTGTACAGCCATCTCGAAGTCCTTAGTACCCTCAAGTCTGTCCGCTGCCTCACAGAAGGCCTCTGCCACGATTGTGTTGAGAATGATGTTGGGGCCGCTGATTGACTGCTCGCTGCCCACCATTCTGAACTCGAACTTGTTGCCGGTAAAGGCAAAGGGCGAGGTCCTGTTCCTGTCAGTTGCATCTATCTGGAAATCAGGGAGCGTGGACACTCCCGTCTGGAGGTTGCCACCCTCGATGAGGTTTGATGCTTCACCTGTCTCCACAAGCTGCTTCACCACATCCTCAAGCTGTGTGCCGAGGAACACTGAGATGATTGCAGGAGGAGCCTCACAGCCACCAAGTCTCTGGTCGTTTCCGACATTTGCAGCGCTCTGTCTGAGGAGGTCAGCGTGGGTATCAACTGCCTTCAGGATACATGCAAGCACCAGAAGGAACTGAATGTTCTCGTTAGGGCTGAGACCAGGGTCGAGCATGTTGACACCATTGTCTGTGACGATGGACCAGTTGTCATGCTTTCCTGAGCCGTTTACACCTGCAAAAGGCTTCTCGTGAAGAAGACACCTGAGACCATGATGGTATGCAACCCTCTTTAAGGTCTCCATGACGAGCTGGTTATGGTCCGCCGCCACATTTGCTGATTCAAAAATCGGAGCGAGCTCGTGCTGTGCAGGAGCTGCCTCGTTATGCTGTGTCTTGGCGGTTACGCCGAGCTTCCATAGCTCAACGTTCACATCCTTCATGAATGCACCGATGCGCTCCCTGATGACACCAAAATAATGGTCATCCATCTCCTGACCCTTGGGAGCAGAAGCGCCGAAGAGTGTCCTGCCAGAGAAGATAAGGTCCTCACGAAGAAGAGCCTTGTCCTGATCGACTAAGAAATATTCCTGCTCAGCACCGACGCTGGGTGTGACCTTAGTAGCGTCAGTGTTGCCAAAGAGTCTCACTATTCTGACAGCCTGCTTGCTGAGTGCTTCCATTGATCGAAGAAGAGGAGTCTTGGTATCAAGCGACTCTCCAGTGTACGAACAGAAGGCTGTGGGAATGCAGAGCGTAGGTCCGCAGGCAGTCTCCTTGATGAATGCAGGAGAAGTGATATCCCAGGCTGTATACCCTCTCGCCTCGAAGGTGGCACGAAGACCGCCGGAGGGGAAGGAGGAAGCATCGGGCTCACCCTTAATAAGCTCCTTGCCGGAAAACTTAAGAATTATTTTTCCCTCTGAATCAGGGTTGGTGATAAAGGAGTCATGCTTCTCAGCTGTGACACCAGTCAGAGGCTGGAACCAGTGTGTATAATGGGTTGCACCCTTCTCGACAGCCCAGTCCTTCATGGCCTGAGCCACAATATCAGCTGTCTTCCTTGAAAGCTCACCACCATTTGCAATTACGCTCTCAACCTCGGCAAAGGCCTCAGGGCTGATGCGCTCGCGCATAGTTTTGGTAGTGAACACGTTAGAGCCAAAAATCTCAACAATATCCATAGTATTATCCCGTCTTTCGTATATACATTTACTGTTGCATATCTACCGCTTCTTCCACAAACCGATAAACATACCTATTATAGTACGATATGGGAAAAAATGGAAAAGTAAATTTGTAGAAATAGATGCATATCTTCCTCTTAAATATGGTAAACTTGATGCAAATTCTATTTTCATCTGTGGGAGGAGAGAGACATGAGAAAGAAGATTGCAAGCATACTTGCACTTATCATTGCGGTCACTGCTATTCCGCTCAATATTTTTGCCATGCCCGTCGAAACAAGTTCAGCGGACTCAGATATTACCGAGGGTATGTGTGGTGACAATCTGAGCTTCCAATATGTGGTGGAGTCCTATAATCCCCTTACTCTTACCCAATACGGGCGCCTCGTTATCTCGGGAACGGGAGATATGTATGACTACGACAGTGAAACCATGAGCTGGCGCAGCTACACGAGAAAGGTCATTACAGGGATTGAACTCCCAGATGGAATGACTTCAATAGGAGAATCGGTCTTCTCAAATCTCAGTGATGTTGAAAGTGTCACGATACCAGAGTCCGTCACGAAAATCGGAAGGTATGCCTTCAGCAACTGTCATGGCCTTAAAAGCACGAACCTTCCCCAGAATACGGTGAGCTTAAATGGTGGAATATTCTATAACTGCGTGAGCTTAAACAGCATCAACATTCCGGAAGCCCTAACTACGGTTTCCGAAAACTCTGCTGTATTTCACGGCTGTCCATTAGGCGACATTACCTTTGAGGGCGACAGGACAGTGCTTCCTGACAAGCTTTTCTGGGGCGCCGGCATTAAGACAGTAACCCTGCCTTCTGGACTCAAGGAGATAGGAAGTTCCTGCTTTGCCGGTTCGGATCTGACTTCGATAGTTATCCCTGATTCTGTGGAAAAAATTGGA
>DCHL01000068.1:5713-8157 GCA_002317595.1 Lachnospiraceae bacterium UBA1753
GGCGGAACCTTCTACAACTGCGAGAAGCTGAACTGGGTTAACATTCCCGAGAAGCTTGAAAAAGTAAGTGACACTCACAGTGAATTTCATGACTGCCCGCTTAAGGTCGTAAGGTTTGACGGGCTTAGGAAAGTGCTTCCTGACTATCTGTTCTGGGGTGCTGGTTTTGAGAAACTGCTGATTCCAGATACTGTGACAGAGATTGGAAAGAATTGCTTTGCCCAGTCAGCACTTGTAAAAGAAGTAATTCCTGATTCGGTTGTAAAAATTGGGGAAAGGGCCTTTTCAGGCTGTAAATCCCTCATGTCGGTTACACTCCCTGAAGACATAGACAGGCTTAACGGCGGAACCTTCTACAACTGTGAAAAGCTTGATGCAATTAATATTCCTATAAAACTGACACAGGTTGGCCAAAGCACGGCTGAGTTCTGGGACTGTCCTCTTTCAGTGGTTGAATTTGAGGGCGACAGAAAGGAACTGCCGGAAAAACTTTTCTGGGGAGCGGCAATGCAGAGAATAAATCTGCCCCATAATCTGGAGACGATTGGCAAGGGCTGCTTTGCGCAGTGTGATGACCTTGTGAGAATTGACCTTCCGGAAAGCGTCAGGACAATTGATGAAAATGCATTCACTAACTGCAACAAGCTCATATACATCAGGATGCCAAGTACGCTTGATAAAATGAAGCAGAACACCTTCAAGGTCAGTTCAGGAAGAGACTTTGACTATGACTCAAACAATGACGGAAAAAATGACCAGCTCACAACCCTGCTCAAGATGGATGGAGAGCCTGAGCATGATTACAACTGGGACAAGGACAACAGACATGTCGTAAAGATGCCAAAGCAGTACACTCCTGTGGAGAAGACCTATGACAACATCACGGTCAACCGCAAGGGTGCGATTCACCTGAAGGTCAAGATGACTGATAATGAGGGCATTCCTCTGATGAAGAATGCTGTGAAGTACAGTTTCACTGAAGGAATATGGCATACCGTGGATACTGACAGGAATGGTTATATCGAGGTGGTAAGTCCTGTATACGAATATAACGAGGTAATTGCCGCCGACAATACACGTGAACTGAAAATCGGCCTCAGCTATTATGACCATTACACAGAAGAGTGGGTGGACAGTAATGACAAATACACAATTAAGTTTGTTGTGACACCTCTGTCCTATTCTCAGAAGTGGACCTTTGATGCAGGATATGATGCGTCTGGAAGCCTTAAGTCCGCTGATGCGCTTATTACGCCATATTCAGTGAGCCTTGGAACAGGAGAGTCCCACGGTGTCTCTATTGAGAGCAGGCATCACAAGGGAGATGACAAGGTCATTCTTGGAGAGGATTATGCGGCAAAAATTAAAGTAGGACAGTCGCTCAAGCTTGGCAGCGTAAGTATGACCATGGAGGAGCTTGGCGTCGGCATCGGTATGGATATCGTGAAATCCAGCCAGTCGGAGAAGTTTGGCGGGAAAATCCAGCACAGCAGGACCTTCACAAATGCTAATCTTAATAACAGCGAGTATGCAAAGCGCCTGATAGAATCAATTGTCAGGGCGAAAGCATTATCGACGGGTGATGTATTACACATCAACAGCATTTTATCCTTAAGTTCGTTTGACGACTGGGATAAAAAGACTGGCGAGGTATACTGGAGAAAGTCTGGTTCAGATACCGCACTGGATGTATCTGCTTCCCTTGCAGGTCTGTCAGTGGGCGTGTTCGAAGCAGGAGACTTTACCAAGGATACAACCTATTCTACTACGACGACTACCTCCAGGGATGGCGGAGATACCGTGAGAAGGGCCAGGGTAGTCCGCAGTGAGACTGGAACGCTTGCTGCAATTCCGCTTATTAACACAAGCTATGCACCCTACTGCTCAAAGTCGGAGTTTGAACTTGTACAGGCAACGGGAGCAGACGGCGAACAGCTTGAGATCCATTCGGTTGAGAATTATACCTGTGACGACGCCACAATACTTGGCCAATACAGTTCGAGCCAGTACGATGACAGATATTTCCTGTCGGGGGCTGACCTTGATCAGGCCTGTCAGGAGCTCGAGGAACTTGGCGCCTTTAGGAGCGGTATAGGAGCGTCTGGTAAAAAGTATGTCACTGACAATGCTTTTGCCAAAATCATGGGCGGAATAAAGGACTGTACTGTGCCGGTGCGGTTTATCCAGACCATCAAGGGTGGACAGGCGAGAAACTTAAGTCCTGGTGTTTCGCTCGGGTTCTTTGACGTAATTGGAGTCGATATCAGTAAGGAACTCAATTCTCTCGAAACCCTCGAGGTGGAGAGAAAGAATGGAATCCTTGAAAACGGCGAGGAGGTTGTCTGGGTTGAGATGGATATCGACAGCCTCGTAAGTGCGCAGAAGACAACTCTTGACGATATGCTTGGGGATGCAGTTACTGCAGTTGCTAATGATCTGCTCGG
>DCHL01000068.1:8219-19615 GCA_002317595.1 Lachnospiraceae bacterium UBA1753
GAGTCAGATGATTACTATCTGTCTGTGACCACAAGTAAGGATGGCGAAGATGCTGTATATAACGTCGATGCTCTTGACGGCGAAGGAAATGAATATTCAGTCTCTACGAGAGGAAAAGCCTATGAGATCCGCGCATATTCGGATGAGGCCTGCGAGAATGAAGTTGAAAGTATTGGAGAGAAGGGAGTAAGCATTTCGCTTAGCTATAAGCCGGAACCCGATGTGACAATTCAGGGTGCGCCTGACACGACAACTCATGACGTTTCAGAAGAGATTGCAGATCGTGATATTACAGACACAGAGGAGTTATCAGGACCTGTAATAACAGATCTTGAACTTGACGGTCTTGGCCTGTACCGATTTGATGCCGATAAGAGTAGCTACGAGCTTGTTGAGAGCAGTCTTGATTTCAGAAATAACTGTGTAAATGCGACTGTGAAAGAGCTAGGCCAATATATCCTCGGTATCAGGGAGACTGTCCCTGTGACAATAGTTGTGGGACAGAAGCACGCATTTACAAACGATGATTTTCTGACTGACGAGACAATATCAAAGTATACGGTCAGTGATAAACGAATAGCCAAGGTGACTGGAAAAAAACTTCTGGGAAAAAAATCTGGTGAGGTCCTTGTCACAGCTTATAAGAAGGTAGATAATAGGCATTATGAAAAGGTAGGCAGAACACTTAAGGTAAGAGTTGTAAAGCCTGTCCTGGCAAGGCCTACACTGACCAAGGTGTCAGAACAGATTGAACTGTCATCGCTCCTTGATGGAAATGATGTGGAGGTAACCCGCTGGATTGTTGCGAGGTCCAAGGTGATTAAGGCAGATACAGAGGCGGGAACCATAGAGGCACTTAAATCAGGCAGGGTCAAGGTTACAGCCGTATTTGGAACTGGAAAGGATGCGAAGAAATACAGCACCCGAGTGACGGTAAAGATACCTTATCTGTATCCTAAGACAAAGAAACTGTCTGTTGGACGGTCCTTTAACATCAAGATTAAGAACACCGCACTTGCGTGTGAGAGCTATAGTTCAAGTGACGAAGGTGTGGCCACCGTCGACAGCACAGGTAAGGTTACAGCAGTGAGCAAAGGAAATGCCACCATAACCTGTATCATTGATGGAGTGCCTTATTGCTGCAGTGTTAAGGTGAAATAGTACCAGAAGTGATATACTTACCTAAATAATAAGTCCCTTTACGGAATTGTGTTCCAGATAATATCATTTGATAAAATACGAATAAATATTAAATGAATGGAATATAATACGTAGGAAATATGTAATACTTACGGATAAAATGCCCAGTATCCTTGATTTCATCCGTAGTAGAGCGTGATTCACTACGGATCAAAACCCAAGTATCCTTGATTTCATTCGTAGCAGAGCGTGATTCACTACGGATCAAAAACCAGGTTACCTTGATTTCATTCGTAGTAGAGCGTGTTTTGCTACGGATCAAAACCCAAGTATCCTTGATTTCATTCGTAGCAGAACGTAATTTACTACGGATCAAAAACCAGGTTACCTTAATTTTATTCGTAGTAGAGCGTGTTTTGCTACGGATCATTCCTAATATTTTGATATATAATACGTAAATTTGTAAATTCGACTACATATCAAAATCAAAAAAATAGAAATTGATACGTAATTCATACCAGACTTGCATGAGGAACACTTTTCCGAAAAGGGAGAATAATTATTAACTGGGTGCGATGTATGTATTCATAATATTTGAAAGGTAAGCAGAGCACCTGCAGTTCTATTAGGAGGAGAGAGATGAACAGAATTGTAAAAAAACTAATTTCAGCGCTGCTGATAAGTGCGATGGTAGTCGGGATGTTTGGGTCCGTGGCGGCGTTCGCCTGGGACTATGGCAATTGTAATATCACAGCATATTTTGATGATGAGAGACATATCGGATATATTGTGAACGATGCGGATTACCTTTCGTCTGTGCTTTCTGATGGTGAATTCAGGATTGAGTATATGATTCCTGAATCAAATGAATATGATGATTTTGCATACCCTGAGAAGGTTCTTGATAGTTCAACATTAACCGTACATAATGGGTTTGGTAAGTTCACTCTTTCGTCATCATCAGATGTGGGCAGACTTGTAGAGACAACATATGCGGGTGAAGAAATCTGGGATCAGATGAAGGCTGCGCTTGAAACAGATGCGGATAATCATGTTCCACAGATCCTTGATGCCATATGGAGGGTGTATGATGACGAGCATGAGAATACGTTCGATATCCCTGCACCATCGCCCATAATCAGATGTAAGAAAAATGACGAGGGGGCGGCCTATTTCATAACAGAACTGGAACAGCCTAGCGTGACCTATATGTATGGTGACGGAGAAGACTATATGCACATTTCCCATGGTGGAACACACACCTATACAGAAAATGGAGTGGTGGTTGCGGCAAATTATAATATTATGATAAGCAAGGAGCAGGGTGACATTCAGTTTCCTGTGAAGCTTTCTGCCAAGTCTGTTACGACCGGGGAGGTTGTAAGTGAGGCTACAATTGCGAAGAAGGATGTAAGTAGTTCTGGTGATAATTATTTCTGGACGACTACATATGAATTTACCAAGAACCTTCCAAAGGATGAGCCGGTTTACTGTTACGCTACGGACAATAAGGGAATGCGTTCAACAAAAATGATTCGTATCTTTCCATTAGATAGCAAAAAATCAGATTCATCGAAACCAACACCTACGCCCACAGTAAAGGTACCCACCATCTCAAAATCAGTCCTTGACCTGGTAAAGGGTAAGGCGGCTACTCTTTCAATCAAGAATAAGCCCAAGAAAACAACTGTAGACTGGGCGTCAAGTGATCCTACTATAGCGGCTGTATCCAAGAAGGGTAAGGTAACACCCAAGAAGACTGGAACTGCAACAATCACTGCAACTCTTCTGGATAAGGATAAGGCTGCAATCGGTACTTACACATGTGCAGTTTCTGTGGAGAAACCCTCTGTTTCAGCAAACAAGATTGCCCTCACAATGGAAACAAAGGAGAGTGCGACAGCTGTTCTTCTCGATACACTTGAGGGAAGCACCCCTGTGACAGGCTGGAAGTCTTCAAAGAAGGCTGTAGCAGAGGTCGATTCTGATACCGGTGTCATTACAGCCAAGAAGGCTGGTGTTGCCATCATATCTGTGAAGCGAAACGGCAAGACCTACAAGGTTAAGGTTAATGTCTATGACCCTTACATCAATCCCAAGAAGGATGTGGTTACGATCAAGAAGGGCAGGACAAAGAAGCTCTCTATCAAGAAGGGAATCAGTGGCGTGGACAACACTGTATGGTCAAGCGACAACACAGAGGTTGTTACAGTCGATAATAAGGGCAAGATTACAGCTGTTTCCGTGGGAACGGCAACTATATCTGCCACAAATGCAGGCAAGACAGTGACAAGAGTTATTGAGGTTACTGAGTAGGATATTGCGACATAGAGAGGGATAAGATGATACTGACAAAGGGTCTTTTTTGAAAAGAGCATTTTTGAAAAGACATATTTTTGTCAAAAAAACTATTGCAATTTGAAATAAATAGGTTTATTCTTTACCCATGTTTGAACGAAGGCGTTCCGATTTTGAGTCGGAGCGCCTTTTTCTTTTGTCTTAAGCGGATGACCTGAAAGTGCACAGCGGGTCTGATGGTGGACAGACAAAGCGTATATACAAAAACTAAGAGGATACTAAGAGGAGGAAAGAAATTATGAGCGAGTATTACAACGTAGCAGATATTTTTGGCGAGGATGTATTCAATGATACCGTCATGAAGGAGCGCCTGCCTAAGAAGATTTATAAGGAACTTCACAAGACAATCGATGAGGGAAAAGAGCTTGATCCCATGGTGGCAGAGGTTGTTGCCGGTGCCATGAAGGATTGGGCTATCGAGAAGGGAGCTACACACTATACACATTGGTTCCAGCCCCTTACTGGAGTTACTGCTGAGAAGCATGATTCCTTCATTTCTGCTCCTGGAGCTGACGGAAAGATTCTGATGGAGTTCTCAGGAAAGGAACTCATCAAGGGTGAGCCCGATGCATCTTCATTCCCTTCAGGCGGACTTAGAGCAACATTCGAGGCAAGAGGATATACAGCTTGGGACTGCACAAGCCCTGCATTCGTAAGACATGACGCAGCAGGAGCAATCCTCTGCATACCCACAGCTTTCTGTTCATACACAGGTGAGGCACTTGATAAGAAGACACCTCTCCTTCGTTCAATGGAAGCTATCAACACTCAGTCACTGAGACTTTTAAGACTTCTTGGAAATACAACTTCAAAGAAGGTTACTCCTTCAGCTGGACCTGAGCAGGAGTACTTCATTGTAAACAGAGAAAAGTACCTTCAGAGAAAGGACCTCATCTACACAGGACGTACACTTTTCGGTGCTATGCCTCCTAAGGGACAGGAGCTTGATGATCACTACTTCGGAACTATCCGTGAGAGAATTGCTGCTTACATGAGAGAGGTTAACACAGAGCTCTGGAAGCTTGGTGTATCAGCTAAGACACAGCATAACGAGGTTGCACCTGCTCAGCACGAGCTTGCTCCCATCTATGCAGAGGTTAACGTTGCTGTAGATAACAACCAGCTTGTTATGGAGACACTTAAGAAGGTGGCTGAGCGCCAGGGACTTACATGTCTCCTTCACGAGAAGCCCTTCGCAGGCGTGAATGGATCTGGTAAGCACAACAACTGGTCAATCGTTACTGATGATGGAATCAACCTTATCGATCCTGGTAAGACACCTCATGAGAACATCCAGTTCCTTCTTGTTCTTGCTTGTATCCTTAAGGCAGTTGATACACATGCAGATCTTCTTCGTGAGTCTGCAGCAGACGTAGGAAACGATCACAGACTTGGAGCTAACGAGGCCCCTCCGGCAATTATCTCAATCTTCCTTGGCGATCAGCTTGAGGACGTTGTAGAGCAGCTTATCTCTACAGGTTCAGCTACAAGCTCTAAGCAGGGCGAGGTTCTTGCAACAGGTGTTAAGACACTTCCTGACTTTATGAAGGATGCTACAGATAGAAACCGTACATCACCCTTCGCATTTACTGGTAACAAGTTTGAGTTCCGTATGGTTGGTTCTTCGGATTCAATCGCTGAGCCCAACACAGTACTCAATGCAATCGTTGCTGAGGCATTTGCTGAGGCATGTGACGAGATTGAGAAGGCTGCAGATAAGGATGACTGCATCCACAACCTCATTAAGAAGTATCTCACAGAGCACCAGAGAATTATCTTCAACGGAAACGGATACTCTGAGGATTGGGTTGTTGAGGCTGAGAAGAGAGGACTTCCTAACCTTACATCAATGGTTGATGCAATTCCTTCACTTGTTACAGACAAGGCAGTTACACTGTTCACCAAGTTCGGTATCTTCACTAAGGCTGAGCTTGAGTCACGTGTTGAGATTCAGTATGAGGCATATGCAAAGGCTATCAACATTGAGGCCCGAACTATGATCGACATGGCTGGAAAGCAGCTTGTTCCTTCATGTGTTAAGTACACAAAGGCACTTGCTGATACAGTAATCGCTCTCAAGACAGCAGATGCTGATTACTCAGTTGCTAAGGAGATGCTTGATGAGGCAGCTGCACTCACAGCAGACGCTAAGGTTGCTCTTGCAAAGCTTATCGAGGTTACTGCTGCTGGAGCAGAGATGGAAGAGGGACGTGAGCAGGCTGTATACTACAGAGATGTTGTTAAGGCAGCAATGAACGAGCTCAGAGCACCTATCGATGCACTCGAGATGATTGTTGACAAGGAGTTCTGGCCTATGCCTTCATACGGCGACCTGATCTTCGAGGTATAGTCCTATTTTTGAAGCATACTCTTATTATTGAGGTATAAGCTTGTTTAATACTAATTTATAGTTACTTTATTGCCAAAGTAATTTGGGGCCACAGCCATGCGCTGTGGCCCTTTTTGGCTTCTGGTATGTGCGCTGGGCTTCTGGCATGTGCGTTTTGCTTCCTTTCTTCCTGTTCAAGAAGCATTCAACTTCATTTTATGTGGTGGAGGGGCAACGGAGAAGAAGGTTTCATTATCTATCGTTGCCTTTCACTCCCAACACTTACCTTGCATGCATTGGAGAGGCAACGGAATGGAAGGTTTCTGCATTCTACGTTGCCTTCTTCTCGTGTAAGGAGCTTTCATCTTACCCTTTATGTGGTGGAGGGGCAACGGAGAAGGAGGTTTCATTATCTATCGTTGCCTTTCACTCCCAACACTTACCTTGCATGCATTGGAGGGGCAACGGAATGGAAAGTTTCTGTATTCTACGTTGCCTTCTTCATGCGTCAGATGATCTGAGGTGCAGAACAGGCGTAACAATAGGCGCAAAAACCGGTGCGGAACAGCCAAAACAATAGGCGCAAAATGGGCGTGAAAAATGCGAGTCGTAAAAATAAATAAATTTTTCTAATTTTCCTATTGACAAGGTATGAATTAAGTTATAAGATAGCCTCAACAGCAAAACATACCTACCCGATAGGAATTAGGGAAATAGTAGAGAAAGGAGAGGCTGTAATGTACAACACTTATCAAAAGTTGAAAATTGTAACTTGTTTAGATACTCGAATGTGGGGATGTTCCGAGATGTGCTGTATGTGCAGCATAGGATGATCTAAACTTTCAAATTTTTTCACAACGGTTAATTAGAGGATTGACCAAAAACAAACAACACAAAACACACAGAAAGAAAAGAGGTAAATTATTATGAGTAATTATAGATTTGAGACACTTCAGCTTCATGTAGGACAGGAGCAGGCAGACCCCACCACAGATTCAAGAGCAGTACCGATCTACCAGACGACATCCTATGTGTTCCACAATTCAGAGCATGCAGCAGCAAGATTTGGACTTGCAGATGCAGGTAACATCTACGGACGTCTTACCAACTCAACACAGGATGTGTTCGAGAAGAGAATCGCAGCACTTGAGGGCGGAGTTGCAGCACTTGCAACTGCATCAGGCGCAGCAGCAATCACATATACAATTCAGGCACTTGCAACTGCAGGAGAGCATATCGTAGCTCAGAAGACAATCTACGGCGGAAGCTACAACCTTCTGGCACATACACTTCCACAGTACGGAATTACAACAACATTCGTAGATGCACATAATCTTGAGGAAGTTGAGAATGCAATCCAGGATAACACAAAGGCTGTATATCTTGAGACTCTCGGCAACCCTAACAGTGATATCCCCGATATCGCAGCAATCGCAGAAATAGCTCACAAGCATGGACTGCCCCTCGTCATTGATAACACATTCGGAACACCTTATCTCATCAGACCTATCGAGTATGGCGCTGACATCGTAGTACATTCAGCAACCAAATTCATCGGTGGTCATGGAACAACACTCGGCGGAATCGTTGTTGATTCAGGCAAGTTTGACTGGAAGGCAAGCGGAAAGTATCCCGGAATCGCAGCTCCTAACCCCAGCTACCATGGAATCTCATTCGCTGACGCTGTAGGTCCTGCTGCATTCGTTACATACATCAGAGCAATCCTTCTTAGAGATACTGGTGCAACAATTTCACCCTTCAACGCATTCCTCCTTCTTCAGGGTACAGAGACGCTTTCTCTCCGCCTTGACAGACATGTAGAGAATACAAAGAAGGTAATCGAGTTCCTGTCAAATCATCCTCTGGTTGAGAAGGTTAACCATCCTTCGCTCCCTGAGCATCCTGATCATGAGCTCTATAACAAGTACTTCCCCAATGGTGGTGCAAGTATCTTCACCTTCAACATTAAGGGCGGCAAGGAAGAGGCATTCAAGTTCATCGATGCACTTGATATCTTCTCACTCCTGGCTAACGTAGCAGATGCAAAGAGTCTGGTTATCCATCCTGCATCAACAACTCACTCACAGCTTACAGATGAGGAGCTTAACGAGCAGAACATCTACCAGAACACAATCCGTCTCTCAATCGGTGTTGAGCATATCGATGACATCATCGCTGACCTTGAGAAGGGATTTGCAGCACTTAAGTAATAAAGAGACATTATTATAGAATAGTTACTATCAAAACTGCCTTTCAAAAGATTTAATATTTTTCTCCATGGCTGTCGCTTAGATAAGAAATTATCGAAGCGGCAGCCTTTTTGTGCTTTCTCTTTGTGCCTCCTTTTTTTTGTGCTCCGTTGCGGCTGAGATTCTCTGTGGTTATGTGCGGAGGAAGAATGAGGGCGAAGCGCACATAAGAAACCTCTCAAAGACTATGTGCGACAGCGGGATATAGGTGAAGAGCACATAAAAGCGAGCATCACGAACACGCCAACCCCTCCCGGCCCAAAAAATAACCAGCCCCATAAAAAACCGGGCCACCAACCACTTCGATCGCTGATACAAATCAGCCAATAATCAACAATTGCAAAAAAATCAAAAAAGTACTTGCATTTCTCTTTTTGATTCAGTATAATATCGCTTGTGTTTAAGACATAGGGCTATCGCCAAATGGTAAGGCAACGGACTCTGACTCCGTCATTTCAAGGTTCGAATCCTTGTAGCCCTGCTTTTAAGACCGACTGAGAAATCAGCCGGTCTTTTCTATTTTATATTTCGGAGTATGTATGGTAAAATAGCACCAGTACCAGCAGACTGATAGGGGGGCGGACAGATGGCAGCCAGGCTTGTTGATTTTAAGGAAGATGACATCATTATTAGAGAGGGCAAGGTTGATGTACAGATGTACATCGTTGTTGAGGGTTCTGTTGCTCTCTACTCGAATTACGGGACAGATGACGAGCGCGTCCTTGGTATTTGTGGTGTGAACAAGCTCTTTGGTGAGCTTGGCCTTCTTACAGGTGCTCCAAGTCCATACACGGCCGTTGCATTTTCTGACGTCAAGCTCGCATATTTTACAAAAAATAATCTCATGAGCTTCATCAAGGGTTATCCGGACATGGCGATGAAGATTCTTTACAATATCGCCAAGATGAATGAACTGCTCAGCGAGAACCTGTCGCTTCTCTATAAAGAGATTGCAGGACTCAAGAAAGAGAATTCAGACATCAAGACAAAGGGTCCTTCGAACGATATCCTGAAACAGTATCTGAACAGCGTTAATAAGAAAACGGACAGATTTCCAGGGGCGAATTTCTGGTGATGACGAATGAAGGAGATGAGTGAATCACCGAGAATGATGGACAGATAATTGTTGTGGATTATGGACAGATATTCATATGTGAAAAAAATAATAGCGCTGACTCTTACGCTGTGCCTGTTGTCTTCGGGCACAGCTGTTTTTGCTGCTGATGACAGTACAACGATCACAAGGCATACCTACGAGGATAACGTGTATGTGACGAGAGTTTATATAGGACCTGAGATAACCCACATTGATGAGGATTCATTTCTGAACCTGCACAAGCTCTGGCTGATCCAGGTGGATGAAGGGAATCCATATTACTCGACATATGCCAACTGTCTCTACAACAAGGACCAGACGAAGCTCATCTGCTTTCCGTTTGCCCTCAGCAGGACGAAACTGCCGGAGACTGTCAGAGAAGTGGGATTATATGCACTTAAAGGCAAGTGTGACCATGTGAAGAAAAAAATAGAGAGTGCTGTGAAAAAGAACCGCGGAGAATAACAGGTAGAGAGCAAAGAGATAGCAGAGAACTTCATAAAAAAGATACGCAAGAGATAGCAGAGAACTTCATAAAAAAGATGCGCAAGAAATCGCAGGAAGATTCAGAAAGAGCAGGTGGATAGGATGAGTAATGAGAATGATTTCCAGGAGTATGTCACCTTTACAGTGACAGCGAGTGACGGTAGCGAAGTTGAGATGGCTGTCGTTGACGAGTTTGAGTTTGAGAGAAAAAATTATGTCGTGAGTGCTGTCGTGAAGGAGGACACGATAGACGAGGATAATCTTTTCATCTACAGGCTGATACTTAAGGCTGGGGACGACTTTGAGGTCGAGAAAATAACAGCACCCGGCGAGTATGAAAGAGTTGCCCAGGCGTATATGGAGATGGAATGAGTCTGTGAAAACAATCGAAAGATTTGTTGAGGTGACAGAATGTTATTTCCTAAAGAAGAAAAACAGAATAGTATTCGGGTACACGTTACACGGGATAGCGTAAGCATGGGCGATGATTGCATGGCTCCTCAGGAGGAGATAGAGGATCTGACATATCTTGAGAGTTTAGAGGTCCTTTATGATGGTGAATACTTCAGTGCGACTTGTTTTTGTGAATATGGAAATGCAGGCATGATTCTGGAGGAAGAAGAGACAAAGATCACAACGCGTGATGAAGCATTTGCTATGAAACATGGTTTTAAGCATAGAGAGCTCGGAAATTACGATAAGATATTACCAATCGATCAATTTGAAGGTATGCGGATTCTGAGGATACCAAGCGACCCGCATGCCGAGGTGATTCGAATCATTATTCCAAAAGAAAAAATCATGGAAGAACTTAAAAAGAGAGCGAAATCGCCGCATGATGTGATTACGGATGGGGTTCTGGCATATGGTGTGAATGTAGGCAGGTTTGTCTATGAAGAAGGATACACAGTTTATGTCATAACGGATTTTCCTCATATTGGGCCTTCGGATGTGTTCATGGTATACCAGATTTCAAAAGCGGATTATGAAAAGCTGCTTTCTTTGTCCTGCCCTGGTAGAATACCACAGCCCCGGGTTCCGTCCGTAGTGACAGATGCATGCAGAAAGAAATTCCTCTGTGGTGAATCGGCGTACTGCGAGCGTTACTATTGTGCATTGGACGACGTTGACAAGGAATTGGCGGAGAGAAACGTGGATGTTTCAGACTCCTCAAAACAAAATCAATCGAAAATCATGAATTATTGTCCGAATTGTGGGAAGAAAAATGATGGTGACAATTATTGCAGAGAATGCGGAACGAAATTGCTTAAACTATGACGAAACGTTAAAATCAATTTTTTGAACAGATAACAAATTGGATATATGATGAGAATAGTATGCGCGAATTGACCAAGGATCCATTTTATAAACTGATCAAAGACTATGATAGATGCATTATAGATTATTGTCTCATAGAAGATGACACACCATATCAGGGGTATCTGTCACATAGGGATGCGGTCCTGTTTGCTATGCACAAAGTAATCCCCGATATGATTGTAAGAGGCCGGACGCCATAGGCGGTGAACAGATTCCGTACTGGTATGCTTTTTGGAATACACCGCATGGGACAGGATATGGACCGGAAGAGTTTGATACGGTCAATGCTGTTCTGTTCCCCCTTGGAAGAGAGTTACTGAAAAATATGAAATTTTTTATCTGTGATCCATTCTCCAGTCGATGCATCGCTGGAGATAGTCAACATATGCAGGGTTCTTGCACATGCCCTTGCCTGCTA
>DCHL01000068.1:19626-20947 GCA_002317595.1 Lachnospiraceae bacterium UBA1753
GTCTGAAATCTTGGCGACATCCTGACCATTGCAGAGCGTCGTCTTCATTACAATGTTGAGAGCGGGAACATCTGTGTCGTTTGAGATGTAGGTTCCAATACCGAAGGCAACCTTGGCCTTGCCCTGGAAGTAGCTGTTTAGTTCGCTGGCCTTTTTGAAGTTGAGGCTGTCGCTGAACAGCAGAGTCTTGGTCGACGCATCAATGCCCAGTTTGTTATAGTGCCCGATCATCTTGTCGCCCCATTCGTAGGGGTCGCCACTGTCGTGCCTTACACCACTGAAAAGTGTGGCGTAGGTCAGCTGGAAATCCTCGAGGAAACAGTCTGTTGTGATTGCGTCAGTAAGTGCGGTTCCGTTGAGTATTCCATATTCCTTAACCCAGGCATCAAGTGCATACCAGTTGGAGTAGGCAGGATTGTGCCTGTGATTTCCCTGGCCGACGCACATGATCCATTCATGTGCCATGGTGCCAACAGGGGTGACTCCAAATTTTTTCGCCAGATAAACATTGGAGGTTCCGACGCAGTGTGAGGCCTTGAAATCAGGGTTGCTGTCGCAGAGAAGCTTTACCGCAAGCTCCTGGGCCTCGCCGGAGAGACGGCGTCTTAATCCGAACTCACTGAACATTCCGATGTTGTAGGTGCCGTCCTTGAGCCATTCAACCTTCTCGTGAAGTTTCTCCTTGAAGGATGCGAAGAGCTCGTCATAGTTGTAGTTCATACGGAAGAATACTTCGTTGACAATGGCAAGGACTGGAATCTCGTACATGGAGGTGTTGAGCCATGTGCCACGTGTCTCGATTGCAAGTCCGCACTCGGCATCATCGGTTATCTCAAAATCATCATATCTTGGTTTCCATCTCTCGAGGAAATCGACATAGGAACCCTTGATCCAGGTGATTTTATCAATGTATTCAAGTTCCTCTTTTGTGAACCGCAGGTCGCAGTAGGCCTTGATCTGATTTCTGATTTCTTCAAGCATCTCAGCCGTGAAATGCACATCCTTGTTGCGGCACTTAAAGCTCCAGGTCGTCTTGTAGTCGGGAAACTGGTGATAGATTGCCTGACCCATTGAAAGCTTGTACATATCTGTCTCGAGGAGACTGTTTATAATCTGTTTCATATTCTATCCTTCTGAATTTTGTCTTGATTTAATCCTTATGATTTTTATCGTGATTTACCATCATCATTTTTGATCATGATTTACCAACATTATGTTTGATTATGATTTACCAACATTATAGTCTTGATGCCTGTGAAATTCTATAAAAATTTGGAGGCGTCAAGGCAAACTTCACGCTCGAGCTGCGTATAGGGTATCC
>DCHL01000181.1:0-382 GCA_002317595.1 Lachnospiraceae bacterium UBA1753
TGAAAGCCTTGGAGGAGTCTATCCTAGCTCACGAGGAGGCGCTGTATCAGGCTTTTGCGATTGACCTTGCAAAGGGTAAGACAGAGACCTACATGGCGGAGATTTCTGTGGTGGTAGCTGAAATCCGTCAGATGAGAAGGCACCTTAGGAGCTGGATGAAGCCGAAGAGAGTGCGTGGAACCTTGGGCACCTTTCCAGGTGTGAATAAGATATATCACGATCCGTACGGTGTGGTTCTCATTTTGGCGCCCTGGAATTATCCACTGCTGCTTACACTGTCACCTCTGGCAGGTGCAATTGCAGCAGGTAACTGTGCCGTTGTTAAGTGTTCAAAGAGTGCACCAAACTGTGCAGCAGTAATTAAGGATATTATCGATACTGC
>DCHL01000181.1:527-9197 GCA_002317595.1 Lachnospiraceae bacterium UBA1753
CTCATCCCAGTCTCACTGGAGCTTGGCGGAAAGAGCCCCTGCTTCGTGACGAAGGATGCCAATCTCAAGACGGCGGCAAAGAGGATTGCCTGGGGTAAGCTCCTTAATGCGGGGCAGACCTGCATATCTGTGGACTACATTCTGATTGACAGGAGCATCAAGGAGGAGTTTATCAGGACTTTCAGGGCGGAGATTGAACTGAGATACCCTGATGCAGCCCATAACCCTGAGTATCCAAGAATCATCACTGAGCACCACTTCAACAGGCTGGCGGCGCTGATTGAGGCAGAGAAGGGCACGGTACTTGGCGGAGCACTTAATGCGGCTGAGCGCAAGATTGAACCTGCCATTATCGCAGATGCCAGTTTTGACAGCGAGTGCATGAAGGAGGAGATTTTCGGACCCATCATTCCCGTGATTGGATATGAGAATCTTGATGATGCGGTGAAGATTGTGAATTCAAAGCCGCATCCGCTTGCAACTTATATTTTTACCGAAGATAAGAAACTGGCGCAGGAGCTATTGATGAGACTGCCCTTTGGCGGCGGCTGCATCAACGATACCATCCTGCATATCTCCAACGACAGAATGCCCTTCGGTGGAGTCGGAAACAGTGGAATGGGTGGCTATCACGGAGTGCACAGCTTCAGGACCTTCACCCACGACAAGAGCGTGGTAGAGAACACGACAGCAGTCGACTTTCCCATAAGATACGCTCCCTTTGGTGAGAAGAAGTGGAAGATAATTAAGAAGATTCTGTAGGAGAGCAGTCTGCGTTAGAGCTGCAAAGCGGATTGCGAATGTCCGCTTTACGCCTCTTTTGCACATAACCCTAAGAGTTCACTGGAAATAGCACTGTATGGCTTTGTTGACATGAAAAGTGGCATTAAATATTATTATGTTATTGGATTTTCAGGTGTTATTGATGCAGAGAGGACAGAGATGGGCATTTATTTTAATCCAAATAATGAAAGTTATACAAGAGCGAGAAATAGTAGAATTTTTGTGGACAAAACAGGTCTGCTGGATATATTGAATGCAAGAATCTCTACTGAGAATAATTGCATTGCATTAAGCCATGCAAGGCGCTTTGGCAAGTCCCATGCTGCGGGAATGATAGATGCCTATTACAGCCGGGGCTGCAATTCCTCTATGCTTTTTGATGATACGACGATAGCTAAGAGCGCTGATTATAGGAAATATCTTAATCAGTATAATGTTATTCATGTAGATGTTTCTTCTTTCTGGGATTCATTTAAGGACAATATTGTCGAGAAAATAAAAGAATATATAATTGATGAAATCAGGGAAGTGTATGTAGATGAGATTGATTATACGAAAATGATCAATTTGATTCTCATGAATGTTTACAAAAAGACCAGTATTCCCTTCGTAATCATAATCGATGAATGGGACTGTGTGATACGTAATAGTGAAGACGAGGAACTGGTGCATGGATACCTGCAGTTCCTGCACTCACTGTTTAAGTCAGAGGAATCCAAGTCCTTTTTAGCTCTGGCATACATTACAGGTATTCTGCCGATAAAAAAAATCAAGGATGAATCGGCACTTAATAATTTTGAAGAGTGTACTATGGTTTCTTCAATTCCATTTACGGAGTACTTTGGATTTACTGAGGAAGAGGTCAGGGAGCTCTGCGCGGAATACCAGATGGATTATGAATCCACCAAGGCCTGGTATAATGGCTATTATATCGATGGAGTGAATATGTATAATCCAAATTCCGTGGTTATGGCTATGACTAAGCACAGATTTGACTCATACTGGAAAAACACATCATCCTTTTCGTCCATTAACACCTTTATCACCATGAATTATGAAGGATTAAAGATGATGTCCTGACAATGATATCTGGTGGAAAAGTAATAGTCGAAACAGAAAGCTTTCAGAATGATTTGTCACAGATTCATTCAAAGGATGATGCGCTGACAGCCCTGATCCATTTGGGATATCTTGGATATGATAACGATAGAAAAAGTGCGTTTGTCCCAAACTATGAGGTTGCAAAGGCCTTTCAGATGGCTTTGAAAACTGGGGAGTGGAATGAGATAGCGAAGGCTGTTTCAAGATGTGATGAACTACTGATTGCTACATCCCAAGGGCAAATGCTGGAAATAGACCTGCAATGATAGTGGAGCTTAAGTATAACAAGGATGCTGATACGGCAATTAAGCAGATTAAGGAAAAAAGATATCAGGGCGCCTTGGCTGGCTACGCAGGCAGGATTCTCCTTGTTGGAGTGAATTATGATGCAGAGGGAGAAGGCGCAAAGCACCATACCTGTGTGATAGAGGAAATATAGCAAGGTTAAAATCGAGAACCAGAACTATACGGGGAATAGGATTGGGTTTTTATGTGCTTTATTTCAGTACTTGACGAATTAGAGCCAAAGTGTTAAATTGTGAAAAACCGATGAAGGAGAGTAGTAACTGTATCCGATGTCTCGAGAGAGCCGTGAATGGTGTGATGCGGCAGGCTTAAGTACAGTGAATGGACTCCGGAGGGCGACCTGAAGTATCGAAGGGGATATTGATCGCGATAGCAGTAGGGAAGACGGAGAGGATACTCCGTTATCAAATCGGGCATATGATTGTATGCTACAGAGTGGATGCAATGCATCAAGCAGGGTGGCACCGCAGGAGTATTACTCTTGTCCCGGCAGTAATTAGTTTATTGTCCTGGGCAGGAGTTTTTTTATTGCAGAAAATCCGGAGGTAGAAATTCCAGACCAGGGCGCAGAGAAATGGAGGATATTATGAAAAAGAAAATCGTAGCAATCATGACAGCCATGGTAATGGTGGCAGCAACACTTGTTGGATGTGGTCAGGCAGCAGCACCCGCAGCAGATGCAGCACCTGCGGCAGAAGCAGTAACAGAAGGCGCAGCAGAGGAAGCAGCGCCCGCAGAGGCTGGTGCAGTTTACAAGGTAGGTATCTGTAACTATGTTGATGATGCTTCCCTCAACCAGATTGTTGACAACATCGAGGCACAGCTTAAAGCTATCGGAGATGAGAAGGGTGTTACCTTCGAGATCGCATATGATAACTGTAATGCAGACGCTAACGTTCTTTCACAGATTGTTGCAAACTTCATCGCAGATGAGGTTGACCTCATGGTTGGTGTAGCAACACCCGTTGCAATGACAATGCAGGCAGCAACAGAGGAGAACAAGATTCCCGTTATCTTCGCAGCAGTATCTGATCCCGTTGGTGCAGGTGTTGTAGAGACTATGGATGCTCCCGGAGCAAATATCACTGGTACATCAGATGCACTTGATACAAATGCAATCATGAACCTTATCCTTGCTGAGAAGCCTGATATTGCAAAGGTTGGTCTTCTCTATGACGTAGGACAGGATTCATCTACAGCAGCTATTGCAGCAGCTAAGGATTTCCTTTCAGCAAAGGGCATCGAGGTAATTGAGCACACAGGAACAAACGTATCAGAAATCGACCTTGCAGTAGATGCAATGATCGCTGATGGCGTTGAGGCAATCTTCACACCTTCAGACAACACAGTAATGACAGCTGAGCTTTCTATCTATGAGAAGCTTGCTAATGCTGGTATCCGTCACTATGCAGGTGCTGACTCTTTCGCACTTAATGGTGCCTTCTGCGGATACGGTGTTGACTACGCTAACCTTGGTGTTGAGACTGCAAACATGGTAGCAGAGATCCTTGTAAATGGAGCTGATCCTGCAACAACAGCAGTTAAGACCTTTGATAACGGAACAGCAACCGTAAACACAGATATCTGTGATATACTTGGTGTAAGCTTTGATGATATCTCAGCAACATTTGCTCCCTTCTGCACAAAGGTTGAGAGCATCCAGACAGCTGAGGCTTTCGAAGAGTAATATTGACATAGGTTTTAAGGAGTAACTTTTATGAGCATCGCAGCAATCGGCACTCTGGCCCAGACAGCCCTGGAGCTTGGACTTTTCAGTGCCCTTGTAGTACTGGCATTATTTCTGAGCTACACAATGCTCAATGTCTGTGACCTGTCAACAGACGGATGTTTTACAATGGGAGCGACAGTTGGTGCTGTCGTGGCAATAATGGGGCATCCGTATCTGTCAATCATCGCAGCCATGGCAGCTGGAATACTTTCAGGCTTCATCACCGCATTTCTTCAGACGAAGATGGGAGTGGACAGCCTGCTCGCCGGAATTATCGTCAATACTGCATGGTATTCAATAAATATTGCAGTAATGGGTGGTTCGTCCCTTCTCAACATGAATAAGACGGAGACCGTATTCACGAAGGTTGGCGATGCTCTTGAAGGAACAGCTCTTTCAGGTCAGTATAAGCTGATTGTTGCACTGGTGGCAGTGGCGCTGACCGTTATTTTCCTGTCATTTTTCCTGCAGACAAGACTCGGACTTGCTATCAGGGCGACAGGCAACAATCCAGACATGGTTAAGTCTTCTTCTATCAACCCGGTGTTTACAACAATCGTGGGTCTCTGTGTTGCCAATGCTTTCACAGGACTTGGCGGATGTCTTCTCGCTCAGTCGCAGAAGTCAGTAAACATTGACATCGGTTCAGGAATGGTAACCATAGCTCTCGCATCCCTTCTTATTGGAAACGCAATCGTAAGCAGGGGAAGTGTAACAAAGAGGGCGATAGGAGCAGTGCTTGGAGCATTCCTCTTCAGACTTGTATATACAATCGCACTCAGATTCAACATGCCGGCATACATGCTCAAGATGGTATCGTCAATTATTGTAATCATTGCGATAAGCGGGCCATACTTCAGAAAGCAGCTGCCGCTAATTAGGAGAATGCACGAGCTCAAGAAGCGCGGAGTATCGGGAGGTAATGAATAATGCTTAGGATAGACCATATTTCAAAGACCTTTAACCCCGGTACTGTCAATGCCAAGCTTGCTATTGACGATCTTTCACTCAAGGTGAACAAGGGAGATTTTATCAGCGTAATCGGAGCAAACGGAGCGGGTAAGTCCACGTTGTTCAATGCGATTGCGGGTTCATTTTTTACCGACAGTGGACAGATAGTCCTCGACGGTGAGGATATCACTCTCATGGCAGAGTTTAAGCGTGCGAGAAAAATTGGAAGGCTGTTCCAGGACCCCATGAGGGGAACTGCAGCAGGCATGACCATCGAGGAGAACCTGACACTGGCAGCGGGCGAGGGCGGATGGCTCTCGCGCATCACTTCAAAAGAAAAGGAGCATTTCCGTGAGGTATTGTCACAGCTGGGAATGGGACTTGAGGACAGAATGAAGCAGCCCATGGGCCTTTTATCAGGTGGACAGCGCCAGGCAGTAACGCTGATGATGGCAACACTTCAGCCACCGAGCCTACTGCTCCTTGATGAGCACACTGCAGCCCTCGATCCAGGTGCGGCAGAGAAGGTGCTTGCAATCACCAAGGATGTAATTGAGAAGAACAACCTGACCTGTCTCATGATCACTCATAACATGCAGTCAGCACTTGAGCTTGGAAACAGGACGCTCATGATGAATCAGGGAAAAATTATCCTTGATACTGCAGGCGAGGAGAGAGCGAAGATGACTGTGCAGGACCTTCTTGACAGATTCAAGGTAAGCGCAGGCCACGAACTTGACAACGACCGCATGCTGCTTCAGGAATAGGCAGGGGATGCAGCTTCGGGAGCAGGCGAGAGGCTGCTCCAGGAATAGAAAATAGAATAGTGTAAAAATTTTTCAAGCGGTGCTATCATAGAGATGGCATCGCTTATTTTTTACAAGGATTAATACTGTAATGGATAGATATCTTAGTTACTACACGACAGGAAAGAAGGAGACAGAGGGCAAGCTGAAGATCATGGTCTGCTACCATGAGTCAGAATCGGACCTCTTCGTCAGGTATGCTCGTACAGCACTTATGAGGTACTGCAACGATTCGGTTCTCTATTATCCGAAGAACGATGGCAGCATATCAAGGCAGCAGGGAGACTGGCTGCAGTTTCGCTCGCTGGTTGGTGAGATGGATGGACTGTTCATATGTGTCACGAAGGCACTGATTACGGATAAGACCAGTCTCGCGAGACTGATGCTGGAGACGGCGATTGAGATGAATATTTCGGTTCTTCCGTTCTTCTGCGAGCCCGCACTTTATGATGCGTGGAATGCCTTTATGCCCATCCAGGCAATCGACCCCTTCAATACAGATCCCACGCAGATTAACTACCATACTAAGATATCTGACTGGATTGACAGGATCACACCGCTTTCTGAGGATGTCGTGGAAAAAATATGGAAGAACTTTGATTACAGATTTTTCCTAAGCTACAGAAAGCTTGACAGAAAATATGTAGATACCGTCATGAGGAGTGTGCATGGCAGAATCAATGACAGGTACATGGGATTTGCCGGAATCTGGTATGATGAGGCACTGACCTCTGACGATAACTACAACACGATTATTGAGAATAAAATCGTGGACAGTGATCTGGTGCTGATGCTGATATCACCCAACACATTTCTGCCAAATAGTGCCGGAGAGGTGAACTATGTCCTCAGGGAGGAATACCCTGCCTTTGTGAGGGAGAAGAAGGACATTATCGGTATTCTCGCTCCCGGAACAGATGCCTCGCTTGCCATGAACACCTTCAAGGCCATAAAGTACTTTGTATTTTTGGAGGAAGAGGGCGCCCTTAATGAAGCGCTTTCTAGGATAGAGCTGCCAGACAGCAGGGTTAAGGAAAAAACCTCCGAAGTGGCTTACCACATGGGTCTGGCGTATTTGAAAGGCGTCGGAGCAGAAGTATCCATAGATAATGCAGTCATGCTTTTCATGTACGCAATTAAGCAGGATGGTCATGTCGAAGCGACAAGACGCCTTGTAGAAATAGGATTTGATGAGAATGAAAAAATGAAGGGCGAGGATGGGTATTACGACCCGGGAACTGTCTCGCAGTATGCGCTGAAGCTTTTTGAAGCGGCAGTACAGCGGGCTGACCAGTGCCGGACTGATGAGACTATCAAGGAGGCCTTCGATGAAGTCGTTCCTCTGATCCGTCGCATGAAGAAGTGCGGTGATGAGTGGCCTGAGAGGGCAATGCAGATGGGACGAATCTGTCTTGATTGGGTGCAGAATATTTTGGTCACCTACGCTGACACAGACTTCACCCGAAGCCTTGAGGGAGAAGTGCTCATTGAGATTGGAGAGGCCCAGTATCTGCGCCATATTTTCAGAGGGCATAATCCTCAGGGGCGCGAGCTTGGAGCCATCGCATATCTCCCTGATGGAATTGAAAGGATGAGAAGAAGACCGGGAGTCCTCTCCATCAAGGAGGTGGATATCCTGACACAGGCATATGACTACCTCGCTGACTCCTATTACAGGCAGGGGGCTTTTGGAAATCAGAGAAGGACCCTTGCGGAAAAAATAGATTTCGTGGAAAAATATGCCGACAACGAGATGGACGGTCTGCAGCTGCTGGAACAGGCTGATACCAGGTTCCTGCTGGCAGAAGCCTGCATGATGGGAACGCAGGACATGCTGGATAGCGCCATGTCGTATTTCGAGGATGGCGAGAGATATTTAGATGACGCCAAGCCGCTCTGCAACGAATTCCAGATTGTGAAGCGCAGAATCAAGCTTTATATAGCACTAGGGAATACATTCCTTTGTAAGATGGATATCACAAGAGATAGAAGTGAGGCATTGGAATGGAAGAGGGGGGCATACGCATGGATTGATGAAGCGCAGCACCTCGCGGAGAGATATCTTGAGAGGTCTTCAGAGGCGTCAGAAAAAAATTATATTGAATATTTGCTCGGAAGAGTATATCTCATAAGGCATCGCGCGTATAAAATTGATAGATACAAAGGTGATGACCTTATAAGGGCTGCTGCTAACCTCATAGTTCCATATGCTCAGAAAAACCGGGATTACGATACACTGCATGATTATTACAGAGTCGAGCTCGAGATATTGAGTGCGAATATGCGGTATGTGTTTGTAGACAGTGCCACCACTGATGCAGATCTTGTCAGAGAGCTGATAGATGCGGCCACGGGCGTGATTGACGAGATTCAGAATGAGGTCAGACAGCACAATGATTACTGGATCGCCCTGGACAGACTTGAACTGTGGATTATGAAGACGCAGATTCTTGTACTTGCCCTTCGTAAGGGAGTCAGATATCCCGCAATCATTAGGGATATTGAGGAATGTATCTATGTGTCAGAGAGTCACTGCAAAAACATCCTTAATAAGGAGGGGACTGACAAGAGCCGTGTGCTTTTAGGGTCCATGGATGAGCTGAGTGTCATATGTCAGAATTTCTATCAGATGATAGGAAATCAGGAGGCAATGCTTGAATGGCATAAGACGGCATGTAGGGTGATCGAGGATATCAAAGAGAGTGCACTCAATGATTACATGAAGTAACGAAAAGTTTTGATTATTTTGAGAGGTTTGAAGATGGCATTAGATGGATTAGTAAAGGAAAGAGACAGGCTGCAGAGTGAACTCCTATCATTCAATCAGAATATTGAGGAGCAGAAGCAGAGCGAAGAATTCAGTAATGACTGGCGCCAGGCACAGCAGAAGGCTGATTACATTAAGAAAAACCTAAGAAAGGGAAATTATGGTTATCAGACAGATTCTGTTGCTGAGGCAATTCTTGCGACCAAGCTCAGTATAGAGGCAGAGCT
>DCHL01000181.1:9332-9808 GCA_002317595.1 Lachnospiraceae bacterium UBA1753
GAACGACAGTTCCCATGGAGCGGACGGAAAAAACCTTTGAGAGAGGAGACATCAAGCTGACCTACAGAACTGCATCAGAGATTCCAGTGGAAGGAATGGAAGAAAATTACAGAATCAACTGCCACCATGATGGCGTTCAGGCCAATGGCTCAAATGACTGCTGGGCGTTCACTATTTCACTGCTTTTAAAGGTCAGGGGAATCCACATTCCTGTTTCTGAAGTCAAGAAATACCGTCCTGCCGTGAAAGAAGGAATGATGACGCAGCAGAAGCTCGATGAAATCAATAGAGAAATTGAAACCGGTGAGACTGTCAGCATCGAGGATATGCAGCAGATATTCACAGACCTTCTGGGGGATTCAATTGCGGTAAAGACCAGAATGATATCAGCTGTGAAGGAAAGTGGCATCAGTGATGGACAGCTGACCTCACGAATGGGACAGGAGCTCACTGCGGCAGTAAATGAAGCCCTCGCA
>DCHL01000053.1:0-1674 GCA_002317595.1 Lachnospiraceae bacterium UBA1753
TAGATATCCTGGTTCTTCTTCTTCCAGGCATCGCACATGGCCCTTGCCACATCCTCGCCGGGGGCACTCAGACTGATATCAAGAAGGGATTCACTTCCATTCTTGAGTGAGAGCTGCACGATATAGTCAGAGGCAGAACTCTTAAAGAAATCCCCCTTAGCAGAGATGTCATTTCTTATCTCAAGCTCCTTCTCCACAAAAAACTGGTCAATCTCTTCCTTGATTGCCTCTGGAATCCTGTTCCCGAAGTATGACAGGGTGGTCTCTCCATCCTCGGACAGAGAAAGCTGGGTGTTGTTCCTGTTTATCTTGGACTGGACGAGTTCCGCATCAATCAGCTCGGCAATAGCCTTCTGCAGGGTAAAGTAATTCGTGTAGCCCTTCTCGAGCACATAGTCAAAAATCTGCACTCTTGTCAGAGGAAAATCCACCTGATGAAGCATATAAAGCACTATCAGTTTATAGAGGAATAATGGATCGCTGCTCATTATTTGATATGATCCTTAACAGCCTTGGCAACAACATCCGCAACCTTGGGATCAAAAGCCTGAGGCATGATATTCTCATCACTAAGCTCATCATCAGGAACAAGACCTGCAATCGCATTGGCTGCTGCAAGCTTCATTTCCTCTGTGATCTGTGTTGCCCTTCCTTCAAGTGCGCCCTTGAAGATTCCAGGGAATGCCACAACATTGTTAACCTGGTTTGGGAAGTCAGACCTTCCTGTACCAACAACCCTTGCGCCTGCTGCCCTTGCAACATCCGGCATAATCTCAGGAACAGGATTTGCCATGGCGAAGAGGATTGAATCCCGGTTCATTGAAGCAACCATCTCGGGCGAAACAATATTAGGAGCAGATACGCCAACGAAGATATCAGCACCCTTGAGTGCATCTGCAAGGCTTCCAGTCAGGTTGTCAGGGTTAGTAACCTCTGTCATCTTCTGCTGCATCCAGTTAAGTCCCTCTGTATCTTTTGACACGATGCCGACCTTGTCACACATAATGACATTTGTAAAGCCATATCTTAAAAGAAGCTTTGTGATTGCAACACCAGCAGAACCTGCACCGTTTACTACAACCTTACAATCCTCCTTCTTCTTGCCGACTACCTTAAGACCGTTGATGATACCTGCAAGAACAACGATTGCTGTGCCGTGCTGGTCATCATGGAATACAGGAATATCAAGTTTGGCCTTGAGAGCCTCTTCGATTTCAAAGCATCTGGGTGCCGAGATATCCTCAAGGTTGATTCCGCCAAAGGAAGGTGCCAGGTATGTGACAGCCTTGATAATCTCCTCAGGGTCCTGTGTGTCGAGACAGATGGGAACTGCATTAACGCCGCCGAATTCCTTGAAAAGTGCTGCCTTTCCTTCCATAACAGGCATAGCTGCGAGAGGTCCGATATTTCCGAGGCCAAGAACTGCACTTCCGTCAGATACAACGGCAACTGTATTGGCCTTCATTGTGTACTTGTATGCTGCCTCAGGGTCCTGGGCAATTACCTTACAAGGCTCTGCAACACCAGGGGTGTAAGCAACTGCAAGTGCCTCTCTATCCTTGATGGGAGTCTTTGACTGGATGTCAAGCTTTCCGTTCCACTCTTCATGTGCCTTAAGTGCTTTTTCCTGAATTGTCATTTTTCTTTTCCTTTCATATTTGATAAATCATACTT
>DCHL01000053.1:1762-3246 GCA_002317595.1 Lachnospiraceae bacterium UBA1753
AACAGACTCAAGGATGAAGATGACGTTCCCTGATCCTATCGTACGAGCTAAGACCCAGCCCCCACCTATAAACTTCCTCGCATCTCGGGATAATTCCCAAGTAATACGCATCCACCTCAGAGAGGCCGTTAGTTATCTTATCATAATTTTGCAGTCCTGTGGAGATATCACAGATAGTGAACATTATATCATTACTTCCCGTCTCCTCAAGATGCCTGATGTACTCCTCAGTAACCCCCGACTCATAGCCATAGCCGTCGACAGTGTAGAAGTCAAATGCACCAAAGAGATGCAGCATCTCGTGGGCATACACCGCTGGCGATTCCCACTCAAAGTCAACACTCTTATATATGATGGTAAACTCATCCTCCGGGTCACCTTCATTCATCCACATGTAGGAGAGCGAGGGATAATCATGCTCTGCCTCTGTATTGGTAAAAAATATGTAGATCACGCTGTCCGTCCTGTAGCGCCGCATCAGCTCCATCCTGCTTTCCTCAAGGTCATCAAGATATCCGTCAACCGCCTTAGTGTCAGGATACTGTCCCGTGAGATTCCCCTTGATCACAGCCTGCTGCCTAAGCTTCGGATCTGTACTCCAGTCATATATCAGTTCCGTGTCCGCACCATATTCGGCGGTCCGCTGACTAATCCAGTCACAGGCAATGCCAAGGCTCCTTATCTCATACTCTTCATATTCCGCAAGCGAATCCTCATCCCAGACACAGTCATCACAGTCCGCAAACACAGAGACAACCACAGTCCTGCCGTCTATATTTTTTCCCCAGCCATAATACCCGTCAAAGCGGTGTTTATTAGCCGAAAAAATTAGACAGCCCAGAAAGACCAGCACCAGAAGGGCCGAAATGATTTTTCTTATCTCTGTATTCATACTTATCTGTACTGATTTGTTGCCTGGTTGTAGATGAAACCTGCGCTCTTCAGTATCGCTTCAATCTCCGCCTTGTCCACGTCAAGTGCATCGCAGAGCGCATCCATGTCTGCGTATTCGTCCCTGAGCTTAAGATTAATGAAGCTCAGAAGCATAACCGGGTCCTTAGGTATCATATTTTATCTCCTTAATCTAACTTCTTCTATGCTCCGATTCGTTTCCTGCCCACAAAAAAAGCATGGTAAACCCAAATCATAAGTTTACCATACTTTTGAATGTATCTACACCATTTGTGCAAAAAATGTGTTCGCTTTACCTTACTATCAGTTTCACATTACGATCAGTTTCACATTACTATCAGGCGAGTCCCATCATAGTCCACAGTAATGGTATCTCCCTCAGAGACATTGCCCTCGAGAATGAGGCGACCCAGGAGCGTCTCAACCTTCTTCTGCATGAATCTCTTGAGTGGTCTTGCTCCATATACAGGGTCGTAGCCTTCGTCGATGACGTACTGTCTTGCAGCATCTGTAAGCTCTGCTGTGAGGTCTCTGTCTGCCAGTCGCTCGTTGAGTTCTGCAAGGAGCAGGTC
>DCHL01000046.1:0-7214 GCA_002317595.1 Lachnospiraceae bacterium UBA1753
TTGTAAAGACCGGCCCTTCGACAGGCGCACAGGGAGGCTATATTACATATACACTTTCACAGATTGCCAACACGACATCCCATCCCGTGAATGACTTCACATTTGAGGATGACCTGGCATCGGGAACGTACCTCCAGGTGCTTAATACCGGAGTGTATAACAGTAATGTGAAGATGTCCGTGTATTACAGGCTTTATGGCTCCACCGACTGGATACGCTGGAAGTCAGACCTTTCAACGGCCACCAACAGCACGCTTAATGTCTCAGAACTGTCAGGACAGATATCGGCGTACTTTAATGACGGTGCGTCGGTACATACGCCCTATGTGACCGCCTTCATGCTGTCCTATGGGACTGTACCCGCGGGATTTGCCGCTACGACGGCGCCCTCTTATTCGGTACTCGTCACATCGCAGGTGCCGGTAGGTACTTCTATCAAGAACAACGCATCGCTTACCGGAAACTACGGAGGGAAGAACTATTCTAAGGCAAGCAGCGTGACAACGCTCATTCCACTTGGAAACGGCGTCCTTGTCGGTCCTGTAAAGACAGGCGATGACTCGAGCCTGCTGCTGTATGGTATCCTTGCCCTGATTCTCGGTGCACTCGCCGTCCTTCTGGGTGTCGATATATACCGCAGGCGCAGAAAGGCCCTTGTAAGGGCAAAGCTTGCCGGCAAGACATTAGATTGAGAACGCCGCGCATGGAAGCGCGGCGTAGATGCCAGATGGGCATAGATGGCTAATTGGCACTGGGCTCGTTTGTTTGATTGAATTACTCTACTGCACTTCTGGCGCCGCCAAACTCAGATACCGCAACAGGTCCTGCAACGGGAGTGTGGAAGACGGAGTCATAGTCATCAAACCTCTGGAAGTACAGGTATCTTGATGTCGAATTGAGATGTGTGTAGATTCCTGTGGCAACAACCTCATTATCGCTTCCGTCAAGGCGGCATCTCATGAGGGCCGGCTCGTCCTTGTCATTTTTCTGATAATAGATGTAACTGTCTGTTACATTAAAGCAGTCAACCCTGTCGTCTGTAAGTCTCGTCTCTTCGCCACTTGAAAGAGAGGCGCGGTAGAGTCTGTACTTATCCATTACATTCATGTAAAAAAGCGTGTCACCATCACTTAATAGAACAGGATTCCATACCGTTCCTTCAAAAATAGCTGCAGCGTTGTCAGTTGCAGTGTCAAGTCTGTAGAGCGAGTGGTCGCCGTTTGTTCCTGCATAATATATGCTGCCGTTATAGACGCAGGAAGGGTCTATTATCTCCTTGGCAACCTGTCCGCCGTCAGTCTTATCAATTCTCATCTTGTAGAGGGTCATTCCCTCTTTGTTTGTGTTGGTATAGTGCTCGTAGTAGAGGTAGTTGCCAGCGAGGGCAATAGTTCCTGATGTCGTCTTATCGAGGCACTTGATATGACGGCCCTTCTTGTCTGAACGGTACACACCCATCATATGACCGCCAAAGCCTGCGATTGCATTTGAACCATCCGCTGCCTGGTAGTAGTAGAGGTGGTTGCCTGCACTGTTGATCCACTTGGTGTCATATTTTTCAAGCTTCTTAATTCCTGACTCATCGGGGTTCATTACATAGAGGGCGCCGCCATCATAGGGATTGCTGAAGTAGACAAGTCCGTCATCATCATCCTCACAGAAGAGTCCCTCATTGTAGAGGTTGGAAGCGCTGTTTCCTGTCTTCGACGACTCGTTGTCGGGAACCCTCGCCCTTATATTCAGAAAGTAGTAGGCACCTGCAAGAAACAGAGCGAATATTATGAAAAAAATAATCAGTTTGACTGCGTTCTTCATTTCTTTTCATTCTCCAGTAGAGTTGTTTCATTATCTGTCAGTAGTTTGTATCATCGATTCCATGCCTTAGTATGATTCATCGATGCTGTGCTTTGTTGTATCATCGATTTCATTCCTTGAGTGGATTCCTCGATGAAACCAGCCTAGCAGGACATCATCGGGAAACGCCAAGAAACTAATTCCTCGATGAATCGCGCAAGGAGGGCATCATCGGGAGACGCTAGGAAACTAATTTCTCGATGAACCGCGCCTGTAGAGCATCATCGGGAAATGCCAGGAAACTAATTCCTCGATGAACCGCGCCTGTAGAGCATCATCGGAAAGCGCCAGGAAACTAATTTCTCGATGAACCGCGCAAGGAGGGCATCATCGGAAAGCGCTAGGAAACTAATTTCTCGATGAACCGTGCATGAGGGCATCATCGGAAAGTGCTAGGAAACTAATTTCTCGATGAACCGTGCATGAGGGCATCATCGGGAAACACCAGAACCCCCAATTTCCGATGAACGAAAACGCGATTGAGCATAGTAACGAGGTTGAGTGCAACAACGCGGCTGAATACAGCAACGTTGCCGAATATTGCAATGTCGTAGCAACCTACAAAGCAACCTCCCGACGGACCATATACATAAAATAATTATAAGAAAATGTCTGTTCATTTTCAAGACTTGTAGTTCTTTACACCACGCTGAAAGAAATATATACTAGGAGTAGCGTGCAATCGTGGTTTACTATGCCCGGAGCGCACACAAATCAGAAATAATCAGCGTAAAAAACGCAGGAAATGGTGGAAATAAATGGATTTAATCGAGTGTAGAAAGCAGATCGACGAGATTGATGCTCAGATAGTTGAGCTCTTTGAGAAAAGAATGGATGTTGCCCAGGCGGTAGCCGAGGATAAGATAAGAACTGGAAAGAAGGTCTTTGATAAGGAGCGCGAGGCTTCGAAGATTGCAAGAGTCAAGTCACTGGCTTCAAATGAGTTCAGAAGTCATGGAGTGGAGGAACTGTTCCAGCAGCTCATGTCCATGAGCCGTAAGCTTCAGTACAGGATTCTTGAGGATAATGGGGTTCATGGAAGAATACCTTTTATCGGAGTGGATGACCTTGATAAGGAAGGTGCGACAGTTGTGTACCAGGGAACAGAGGGTGCATACAGCCAGGCGGCGATGTTTGAGTACTTCGGTGAGGATGTGAGGAACTTCCATGTTGATTCCTTCAGAGAGGCGATGCTGACAATCGCAGAAGGAAATGCAGACTTTGGTGTGCTTCCCATTGAGAACTCATCAGCAGGAATCGTGTCTGAGAATTATGATCTTCTCGTGGACTTTGAGAACTACATCGTTGCAGAGCAGATTATTGGAATCGACCACTGCCTGTTAGGTCTGCCCGGGGCAACAGAGGACGATATTAAGACAGTTTATTCACACGAGCAGGCTCTTATGCAGTGCGCAGGATATCTGGGTGCACACAAGCAGTTTGAGAAGGTGAGATTCCCTAATACTGCAATGGCGGCGAAGAAGGTTAAGGATGATGGGGACATCACCCAGGCGGCTATCGCAGGAAGGCCTGCGGCCAAGGCTTATGGGCTTGATATCATAAAGGAGTCCATCAACTTTGCAAATTACAATTCGACAAGGTTCATCATTGTAACCAATCAGAAGATATACAGGAAGAATGCAAACAAGATAAGCATGTGCTTCGAGCTTCCTCATGAGAGTGGTTCGCTGTACCGCATCCTTTCTAACTTTATCTACAATGATATCAACATGAACAGGATTGAGTCCCGCCCGCTGCCGGACAGACCCTGGGAGTACAGGTTCTTCATTGACATCGATGGCAACCTTGCGGATGCAGGTGTCAAGAATGCCCTGAGAGGTATTCGCGAGGAGACCAAGAACATGAAGATTCTGGGTAATTACTAGTGCTTCTGATGAGGTACTTTTTCATGAGGTACTTTTTCATGAGATACTTTCAGACGAGATACTTTTTCATGAGATACCTTTAGACGTGATACTTTTAGATGAGATACTTTTTCATGTGATGCGAAGCGTGTCCTATATTGGCTGGGGGAGGTTTGCAGGCTGAAGCCTATATCGAATTTTGGAGAATCCTATAGGCTGCGAGCAGGAAATTCAAAATAGCCGATACAAGATATTTCTTGAGGGTATAGGGCAGGATTGAAATCTGATGCTGAGCCTATAATCGCGGAAAGAGCTTTTGGTTTAATTTGTTATGGCTGCTTGGCAAGAATGAGAATGAGCCAATACAGGACGCAAAACTGTGTTATTGGGAAATTAAGAAAATGGTGTGATAGCCTATACGCAGATCAAAAGTGAGTGGGAAATCTGTATAGGGTAAGCTTCCAAAACAAAGCTGAGCCAAAACAGAACTGCACCAAGACAGAGAGGGACTTTGATAGAGAGGACGAGGAATATGATAATAGACGAACTGATATTATATAAGGATTTCAAACGCAAGGATATTCTTGAAAGCTTCGAACTGCTTTTGGAGATGTATGTCTTGAATGATCCAGAGATTGATGAGGACATGATGGATGACCTTCGCGGGAGCCTTACGCGGGCTGCACACAGCCTTATCTGCCTGGCAGATGATTTCGGGTTCGAGGGGAATCTGTGGCACTGTTTCCTTGCATACCTTCTCTGCAACAATGAGAATCCCTTCAGCTGCGCCTGCGAGATAAGGGGCAGGATTGAAGGCAGTATGAATGATATTGCGCTGATGGATTTCGCTCTGTTCCAGGAACTGTTTGAGGCGGATATTGAAGGAATGGCAGATTGGCTTGATGTGGATGCTGTGAAGGTTATGCTTAACTACCGTCCCTACAAGGATAATGGAAAGACCTTTAACAAGCGTATCAGGGACAGGATCTGCAATCTTGCAGTGAAGCTTGCAGCAGCAGATAACCCAGAGGATTTCATGGATATCATGACAGACTTTTATAAGTCCTTCGGAGTTGGAAAATTTGGCCTTAACAAGGCATTCAGAGTAAGGCATGTGGGTGAGGAAACTGTCATCGAGCCAATCTCCAACATTAGGCATGTGGACCTTGATGACCTCGTGGGATATGACATTGCCAAGAAGAAGCTTATTGACAATACAGAGGCATTCCTCAAGGGAAAGCCTGCCAACAACTGCCTGCTCTATGGAGATGCAGGTACTGGCAAGTCAACAAGCGTCAAGGCAATTGTAAATAAGTACTATGACCAGGGACTTAGGATTATTGAGATTTACAAGCACCAGTTCCAGGATCTCAATGATGTCATTGCGCAGATTAAGGACAGGAATTATAAGTTCATTCTCTACATGGATGACTTATCCTTTGAGGAGTTTGAGATTGAGTATAAGTACCTGAAGGCAGTCATCGAGGGCGGTCTTGAGAAGAAGCCTGAGAATATCCTCATCTATGCTACGTCAAACAGAAGGCATCTGGTGAGGGAGACCTTCAAGGACAAGGCAGACAGGGACGAAGAGCTTCACACAAACGATACCGTACAGGAGAAGCTTTCACTGGCAGGACGCTTTGGCGTATCTATCTATTTCGGAAGACCGGATAAGAAGGAATTCCAGAAAATCGTCAGGGAACTTGCTGAGCGAAGCGGTATAGAGATGGAGGAAGAGAAGCTGTTCCTTGAGGCCAATAAGTGGGAGCTTTCCCATGGCGGTCTGTCGGGAAGGACAGCACAGCAGTTTATTGACTACCTGCTCGGGGGAATGTAAAGGCACAGCAGTTTATTGACTATCTGCTTGGAGGAATGTAATGGCACAGAGACTTTTCGCGGCAATCGATTTGGGCTCGTTTGAGATAGCAATCAAGATATTTGAGATATCTGCAAAGGGCGTTAAGGAAATTGATTTTGCAAGACACAGGATTGAGCTTGGTACAGACACCTATAAGACTGGTAAGATCAGCTATGAGCGCATGGAGGAACTCTGCCATGTGCTGCAGGGCTTCAAGCAGATCATGGAGACCTACCAGGTAACTGACTACAGTGCTGTGGCTACCAGCGCCATAAGGGAGACTGAAAATACGCGAATTGTTCTCGACCAGATAAGGCTCAGGACAGGTCTTGTAGTGAAGGTTGCATCCAATGCAGAGCAGAGATTTTTGAACTATAAGTCAGTTGCTCTTGATACAGAAAGGTTCAACAGGGTCATCAGCGAGGGAACAGCCTTCCTTGATATCGGAGGCGGAAGCACACAGATTTCAATCTTCGTGGATTCCAAGCTTGTCATCACACAGAACCTGAGCCTTGGAGCGCTTAGGATAAGAGAGCAGCTTGCCGCGCTTCAGCCTAGGACAATCCACTATGAGCAGCTGGTGGAGGAACTCATCGACAACGAGATGCACATTTTCAAGAAACAGTATCTCAAGGATGTCGAGATAAAAAATATCATTGTGGTAGATGACTACATTTCATATATCCTGAATAAGATTGGTGGAGGAATTGATCTCAACATGGTAACGGGTGACCAGTTCGTGGAGTTTGTAAACCGCGTGAAGTCTGAGTCGCCAGAGCAGTTTGCCAAGGAACTTGGTCTGCCACCGGAGAACTCGACACTGTTGCTGCCCTCAGCGCTGCTTATCAAGCATTTCGTTGAGAGCACAGGGGCTCAGCTTCTCTGGATGCCAGGAACGTCGCTGGCAGATGGTATTGCTTTCGATTACGCCCAGGAGAAGGGACTTATGAAGAGCGGCCATGATTTCGAGGCGGATATTTTTTCATCGGCAAGAACAATAAGTAAGAGATACCGGGGAAGCCGCTCGAGGGGAGACACCCTCATGCAGGTGAGTCTGGCAATCTTTGATTCAATGAAGAAACTCCATGGAATGGGAGCGAGGGACAGGGTACTCCTTCAGCTTGCCTGCATCCTGAGGGACTGTGGAAAGTTCATAAGCACCAAGGCGCCCGGCGAGTGCGCGCAGAACATTATCCTCAACACGGAGATTATCGGTATCTCACAGAAGGAGCGTGCGATTGTGGCGCAGGCCGTGAAGAACAGCTATCAGAAGTTCCTGTATTACGATGAGCTTGTGAATGCCGGAGAGATTGAGGGTGACGGATATCTCGTGGTGGCCAAGCTCACGGCTGTAATGCTTCTCGCCTCGGGACTTGCCCAGTCGAAGAAGAAGCCACTCGATAGAGTCAAGGCGCTTATTAAGGACAGCGACCTTATCGTGACCGTGGAGAGCGCTTATGACCTGACACTGGAGAAGAGCCTCTTTGAGGACAGGTCAGGATTCTTTGAGGAAGTTTTCGGTTTGAGACCGGTTATTAGGGGGAAAAAATGTCAGAGATAGATTTTAGAAATCCAGAATATTACACGAACAGGGAGCTTTCCTGGATACAGTTTGATGAGAGAGTCTTAAGTGAGGC
>DCHL01000046.1:7407-11864 GCA_002317595.1 Lachnospiraceae bacterium UBA1753
GAACTGGTCAGTTCCCAGTATTCGGTGTATAAGCAGCTCTCTTCGCAGCTATCACAGAATGGCCTTACAATTGTGCAGGGACATGAGAACCTCACAAAGCAGCAGGCGGGCTTTGCGGATGAATACTTCTGGGAGAACGTATATCCTGTTTTAACGCCTATGGCTGTGGACTCTTCGAGACCGTTCCCACTTGTAAGGAATAAGTCGCTCAATATTGCAGCACTCCTTTCAAGGAAGGAGGATGCGGTAGGTAAATCGCTTATCGCAGGCAAGGATGACAGCGAGGAACTGGACTTTGCCATGGTTCAGGTTCCTGATGTAATCCCCAGGGTTGTGGAGCTTCCATCTGCCCGTGATGATATGAGGTACTGCATACTTCTTGAGGAAATCATTGAGAGAAATATGCCCAAGCTCTTCCTCAATTACGATGTGATCTGTGCCCATCCCTTCAGGGTCATGAGAAATGCTGACCTTGAGATCGATGAGGATGAGGCGGAGGACCTGCTCAAGGAAATTGAGAAGCAGCTCAAGAAGCGTCAGTGGGGCGTTGCAATCAGGCTTGAGATTGAGAAGGGCATGGACCAGCGTCTTCTCAAGAGGCTGCAGAAGGAACTTGATATAAAGAAAGAAGATATTTATAGTATTGCCGGTCCCCTTGACCTGACAGTGCTGTCAAAGATTACAAAGCTTGAGGGCTTTGATGAGCTGAGGGCAAAGGGATTTACTCCCCAGGTACCGGTTATGTTCGAGCCTGGCGTTGATATTTTTTCACAGATAAGAGAGGGTGACAAGCTTCTTAAACTGCCCTATGAGTCCTTTGACCCGGTGGTGAACCTGATTAAGAGTGCCGCAGTCGACCCGCAGACGCTGGCAATCAAGATGACGCTCTACAGAGTGTCCGGTAATTCACCGATTGTTGCTGCACTCATGCAGGCGGCTGATAACGGAAAGCAGGTTTCGGTTCTTGTTGAGCTCAAGGCCCGTTTTGATGAGGAGAACAACATTGTCTGGGCTAAGCAGCTTGAGAAGGCTGGCTGCCATGTGATCTACGGCCTTGTGGGCCTTAAGACCCACTCGAAGATTGCCCTTGTTGTGAGACGCGAGGAGGACGGCATCAGGAGATACGTCCATCTCGGAACGGGTAACTACAATGATGTGACCGCAAGGCTTTACACGGATATGGGGTTATTCACATGTGCAGACCCCATTGGCGAGGATGCGACGGCTGTGTTCAACATGCTGTCTGGTTATTCTGAGCCAAGGTCCTGGAACAAGCTTTCGCTGGCACCTCTCTGGCTTAAGGACAGGTTCCTTGAGATGATTGAGAGGGAGCGGAAGAATGCCGCCGAGGGCAAGACGGCAAGAATCATTGCAAAGATGAATTCTGTCTGCGATCCTGATGTGATTGCTGCGCTCTATGAGGCATCGGCAGCGGGCGTCAAGATTGATATGATCGTCAGAGGTATCTGCTGCCTCAAGGTTGGTATCCCGGGCGTGTCAGAGAATATTACTGTGCGTTCAATTGTAGGTGACTTCCTTGAGCACAGCCGAATTTTCTACTTCTATGATGGCGGCCGCGAGGAGATTTACATGGGCTCCTGCGACTGGATGCCGAGAAACCTGGAGAGGAGAGTTGAGATTCTCTTCCCCGTTGAGAATGCGGAGATTAAGAAGGATCTCATGGACTTCCTTCAGCTGCAGCTGTCAGATACACTGAAGGCCCGTCATATGCAGAAGGACGGAACCTATAAGAAGACTGATCTTAGGAAGGTGCCTGAGGAGAAGAGAATCGGCTCGCAGGCAGAGTGCTGCAGGATTGCGATTGAGAATGCGAAGAAGCGCGAGAGCAATGTGCTTGAGAGCAGAGTATTCATTCCGCAGATGCATGAGGATATTTGATTTGGGAAACAGAAAACTGATACTGGCTTCAGGGTCTCCTCGAAGAAGGGAAATCCTGACACGCCAGGGACTTGAATTTGAAGTGATTAAGAGTACCTGCGAGGAGTATACAGAAGAGACAGAGCCTGCTGGGATCGTGAAGGACCTTTCGGCTCAGAAGGCAAGGGATGTCCATTCGATGCTTGCAGATGCTGACAGGAGCAGTGATACATTTATCCTTGCTGCTGATACCATTGTGACTGTGGATGGCAGGGTGCTTGGCAAGCCCGCTGATGAGGCTGAGGCCTTTGCAATGATTAAGAACCTTCAGGGCAGGGGCCACAAGGTCTACACAGGCGTGTCAATCATCGATGGAACAGGCGTGATGAGGATTTCCTTTGCCGAGTGCACCAAGGTGCAGTTCTATCCGATGACGGACGATGAGATAAATGCTTACATTGCGACAAAGGACCCGATGGACAAGGCCGGGGCCTACGGAATACAGGGATGCTTTGCTGTGCATGTCAGCGGTATTGAAGGCGACTATGATAATGTGGTGGGACTCCCCGTCGCACGCATCTACCAGGAATGTCGCAGGGAAGGCATCTGGCCCATTGGTCAGATGAAGGTGGCGCCGTGATAAAATTCATAGCGACTGATGTCGATGGAACACTTGTCAAGGATTCCGCTCCCGAGGTGTATCCAGAGATTTTTGATGAGATAATAAGACTTACCGATATGGGAATCAGGTTCTGCATTGCCAGCGGAAGGCAGTGTGACAGTGTGGAAAAAATGTTTGCGCCAGTGCGTGACAGGCTAATTTTTCTCACGAATAATGGTGCCCAGGTGAGGATTGATGGTAAGGACGAGATGCTTCTGGCACTTTCACGGGATATGGTGGAGGGAATCGTCAAGGATCTTCGCGCCATGGAGGGCGTTGAGTTCATGAGCGTCACTCCTGACGGCTGCCTTCTGGAATCAGAGGATGAGGATTTTATACGGCTCAATTTTGAGCAGTACCATAACAATGGCGAGGTCAGCAGTGACCTGCTTAAGGATGAGCGTCCAGTGGTGAAGATTGCCGCATATCAGATTCCTTCAATAAGGAAGAACGGTGAGGAAATACTTTTTCCCAAATGGGGTGATAAGTGCAAGTGCTGTCTCTCGGGAGAGATGTGGGTTGACTTCATGCATCCTGAGGTTGATAAGGGAAGGGCACTCGTGAGACTGCTGGAGCGCTTTGGTGTCGGCAGGGACGAGGCGATTGTATTTGGAGATAATCAGAACGATATCGGAATGCTGGAGGCAGTCGACGATAGCTATGCTGTCGACAATGCGACAGACGATGTTAAGGCACACGCGGCGCATATCTGTAAGGGGTATGCGGAAAAGGGAGTGCTTGAGATACTAAGAGGAATTAGATAGAGAAAGGACAGGTCACTATGTTTGATGATGAAGTATTAGATGTTTTTCTGGCTAAGCAGGGAAGACTTTTTGATGAGCCCGTGGCCCAGACGAGGGAAGAGGCAGAATATTTCCTTGAGGACTGCATGGCTCAGGTGGTTGGTTCGAAGAAGGAACTGATTGCATATTTTGAGGAGATAGGTGTTGACCTTGAGGGTGAGGATGTGACCGAGGCTGCAGAGGTGTTTGCAATCGGCGACGGAAGATACCTTGTTGTTGAGGGATAAATATAGTACACTAGGTTATTAATGATTTAACTAAAGAAAGAGGAGTTTTATGATTAGTGCTAACAATGTTACATACAGAGTGGGTAAGAAAGCACTCTTTGAGGATGTAAATATTAAATTTACTGAAGGAAACTGCTACGGTCTCATCGGAGCCAACGGTGCAGGAAAGTCAACCTTCCTGAAGATTCTTTCAGGTGTTCTTGAGACTACAAAGGGAGATATCGTAATGACTCCCGGACAGAGAATGTCAGTGCTTGAGCAGGATCACTTCAAGTACGATGAGTTCCCTGTAATGGATACTGTAATTGCAGGTAACCAGAGACTTTATGATATCATGAAGGAGAAGGAGGCAATCTACGCCAAGGAAGATTTCTCGGATGAGGACGGCGTAAGAGCAGCTGAGCTTGAGTCTGAGTTTGCAGAGATGGATGGCTGGGAGGCAGAGTCGAATGCGGCTATGCTCTTAAACGGTCTTGGAATCGCATCTGACCTTCACTATTCAATAATGTCAGAGCTTGGTGGTAACGATAAGGTTAAGGTCCTTCTTGCAAGAGCACTTTTTGGTAATCCAGATATCCTGCTTCTTGATGAGCCTACCAACCACCTTGACCTTGATGCCATCACCTGGCTTGAGGAGTTTCTCATCAACTTTGACAACACGGTCATCGTTGTATCCCATGACAGATACTTCCTNNCATGACCGTCACTTCCTGAATCAGGTGTGCACCCATATTGCAGATGTAGACTTTGGTAAGATCCAGCTGTATGTTGGTAACTATGATTTCTGGTATCATTCCAGTCAGCTGGCTCTGCAGCTGGCCAAGGATGCCAACAAGAAGAAGGAAGAGAAGATTAAGGAGCTGCAGGAATTCATCTCAAGATTCTCTG